>CAMZLA010000042.1 GCA_947311665.1 uncultured Candidatus Altimarinota bacterium
TTCTAAAAAAGATCCTTCATATTTTTTTAAAATAGTCCCTTTTGGTTTTATAATTTGCACATACCCAAAATATCTATCGGAATGCAAGTTTCGTGTTCCTTCGTGGTCTATATGAATGCGTAAGCGTTCTTTCACATTTCCAAAAGCATCAATAGAAAAAGTAGATCGAACCGATTTATCAATATATCTATCACCTTTTTTCCCTCCTATATTTGCAAAATTTATTCCCCATGGGACATTTGATGAAATAGATTTTTTATTCATAAATATTTCTCCTGTCCATTTTTTTTCTCGAAATAGTTTTTGTAATTCTTCATCTGATGAATAGAATAAAATATGTTGTTCATCAAATAATTTTTTTGCTATATCTGAAATATCTGACCAATTCCCAAAATTTATAACAGTTTTTTTTATAAGAGCATTTGCCAAAGGTTTCATTCCATTTTTTCTTTCTAACCATGCTTTTTCATCTTTTCTATCAAAATCTTTTACTTCTTGCTCTAGCAAAGAAAAAATATTTTCAGAAGTAATTTTTTTTTCATTAAATGTAACACCTCCAACAGCATCAATAATTTCCCCAATTGCATACATATCAACAGCTATAACTGATGATATGTCTAAATTTTTATAGCGTTCATCAAATTGTAAAAAATATTCTGCCATTTTTGCATTTTGTCTATAATCCCAAGAAAAATTACTATCTCGAAACACCCATCCCTGATACCGAATATCGTTTGAAAATCGTTTTTCTATAACATCTGGAGCAAGAATTTTTTCCAATTTTTTTGGTGCAGCAATATCATAGGAATCATGAAAATCTAATACCCATCCATTTTCGGTATTTGTGAGTAAAATGAATGCTGATAAAAAACCAGAAGTAGGACGCAATTCCGATTCATTATGCAATGTTATGAGAATAGTTTTATTTTTTTCTGTCAATTTTGAAATTTCTGGAATGAGAAATAAAAATTGAGAAAAACTATATAATGCCCATATAATGGGAATACACAAAATTGCCAATAGTATATAAATTATTTTTTTCATAAAATTGTAATATTTATTCAACCATTGTCCCAATAATTTCTCCTTGTAATACCTTTGCAATATTCCCTTTTTGAGTTCCATCGAAAACCTGCACTGGTAAACCATTTTCTTTACACAAGGCAAATGCCGATGTGTCCATTACTTGTAATTGTTTTGAAATAACTTCTTGAAAAGAAACTTTTTCATATTTTTTTGCATTGGGATTTTTTCGTGGGTCGCTATCATAGACTCCATCGATAGTTGTTGCTTTTGCATAAAAATCGGCTTCAATTTCAATAGCTTTGAGTGCAGAAGCAGAATCTGTTGTGAAGTATGGATTTCCTGTTCCTCCACAAAAAAAACAAATTTTCCCTTCTGAAAACGCACGATTGGTTTTATCAATTGTAAATTCTTCACAAAAACTTGGCATAGACCGTGAAGAAAAAACAGCTGTTTCAATTCCATTTTTTTCTAAAAAAGCAGAAAAAGCTAAAGCATTCATTACTGTTGCCAACATTCCAATGCTATCGGATTTCCCTCTAAACAGTTCTAAATTTTCATTATCTCGTCCTCTCCAAAAATTCCCTCCTCCTAAAATAATCCCTATTTCATTTTTTTTTGATGCTTCTACAATTTCATCTTTTAAGGTATCCATTGCTTTTTTTTCTATAAATTCTCCATTTGAAGAAAGTGTTTCACCAGAAATTTTTATACAAATTCTTGCCATATTATACACAGATAAAAAATATTTTTTTATACTTAGCCTATCATAAAAAAGAAAAATTATGATATATTTTTTTTGAAATAATAAAAATTACAGAATATAAAAGAAAAAAAATGACACCATTTCATAATCCATCAGGAGAAAAAAAAATTATTATTGATGAAAAAAATAGTGTTTCAAAAATTATTATTACAGATGATGAAGCGGGAAATAAGAATTTTTCCCTTTCTGTTGATGTGAAAGGAGACAATGCAAAAGTAGAAGTAATTGGAAGAATGGAAGCAAAAAATTCTGATGAAAAAAAATGGAATATTTCCCTTATTTTGCATGGAAAAAACCAAACAGGAATATTAGATTTAAAAGGAATTTCAAATGACAATTCATCAGTTGAATTTGATGGAGGAGGAATTGCAAAAAGCAGTTCTGAAGCAGGGAATATTCAAGTATCTGAAAAAATATTTTTGTTTTCTGAAAAAGCAAAAGCAAAAGCTATTCCTGTTCTTCGAGTAGAAACAGAAAATATTTCTTCTGCCTCACATTCCGCTTCCATTTCTCCGTTCAGCAAAGAACTTTTTTTCTTTCTCGAATCGAGAGGGATTCCAAAAGAAGAAGGAAAAATATTACTGAAACAAGGAATATTAGAAATATAATTTTTTCTTTTTTTTCTTATATTTCAGGTCTTTTCAATACATTTCTTTTTCGATCTCTCTTGTAAATCTTACTATAATCGTGTATAATTACATGATTATTTTAAAATATACACAAAAAAATGTTTCTTGAACCCAGACTTTGTCATAACAAATATTCATCAGAAAGCAATATTGCTAAAATTTCTGGAAGTAAAAAGAAAATAGAAAAGAGAAGAGAAGAAGCAAAAGAAACAATACAAAAAAATATAAAGAAAAAAACAGGGACTCTTAAGAAAAAAGTAGAAATATCAGATAAAGTAATAGAAAACAGAGCAATGAAAGAAGCAAATGAAAAAGAAAAAACTAAAAAAGAAGTTATTGTTTCAACCAGTGGAGCCGTTGTAGAAAACTTGAAAAATGTAAAAGGAGAAACAACTCTTGAAAAAAATAAGCCAGCAAAAAAAGAAGCAACAGTTTTGGAACAGAGGAAAATACATGACCAAAAAAATGCAAAACTCAATGCAAAAAAAGTTATAGAAAATAAAAATAAAATTGTAGAAAACAAAGCAATTCTTATCGAGCATAAAAATAAATTTCTTGCACGATTGAGCGATATTCAAAAATTGAAAAATTTTCCAAATAAAAAAATACAAATTGAAAATATTAAAAATCAACTCACAAAAATAAATGAAA
>CAMZLA010000043.1 GCA_947311665.1 uncultured Candidatus Altimarinota bacterium
CGATGGAGATGATGAAGCAATGGAACTTGATGAAGTGTTTTTGAAAGCAATGGAACACGGATTTCCACCAATGACAGGTTCTGGATTTGGAATTGATAGATTGATGGCAATTTTTTCTGGACAACCAAACTTACGAGATGTGGTGTTGTTTCCAACAATGAAACCAGAGAAAAATTAAATGTATGGGAAATAGTCTTGTGCCAGCTAAAAAAACATAAAAAAAATGGCGACCACAAGGCTATGTCCCTACAATAAATTTTCAAAATAAATATTAACTCTAGAAATATAGAGAAGCAGTCTTGTGCTTGTCTGAAAAATAATGAAAATAAAATATTATGAAATAATTATAAACAATAGTCTTGTCTCAATGTTCTAAAAAAAAAGGAATATATGATATAATAATCTGATTTTTAATTATATAAAAATATATATATTTTCATTGTTTTTTTAATTGTTTCCTAATGAAAGAACTTTTTTCTTTTATATTTCATCGGTTTGTTTCTCTTGTTGTAATTGCTTCGTTTATTATTCCTATTTTTTTGCCGTGGAAACAGATGGATGTTTTTTCTGCTGCAAGAGAAAATGAATATAGTTTAGCGGTTATCTTTGTAGAAGAAAATTTATATTCTGGTGAATTGGCAGGAAAGATAGATAGATATGCGCAAGATGTTCAAAATTCATATAACGAAACAAAATCTCTTATTATTCCTGTTTCAGAAAATGCAAATTCTGAAGAGGTATATAGAATTTTAGAAAATTTTTATTTTGAAGGACAAAGAGAAGGTGAAAATATTTTTTTTCTCAAAGGAGTTATTCTTATTGGAAATGTAATAATGCCAGAACTTGTTTCTTCTCAAGGAGCAATGCCTTCCATTTTCCCATATACCGATTTTGAAAACCCTACATTTATTTGGGATTCAGAATATAAAAAATGGGTAGAAAATCCTGAAGCAAGTTTTGCCAATAGTGAAATTTGGCATGGAGTTATTCCTGGTTCATCAGATCAATTATTGAAATTTTTTGATAGAAATCATGAAATTCATCAAAAATTAGAAAATGGAGAGTTGCCAACAAAAGATGAAGTTTTATTTTGGGATAGTGCAAGTGAAGCAAAATCTGGATTACCAATTCTTGTTGGGCAATATGAAAGAGGAATAGATGTGATGGGAGATAGAAAAGGGTATAAATATGATAAAGAATTTTTAGAATCGTTATATCAGAACTATATTTCTGATGAATTGTTTTCTACTGAAAATATTGATTTGAAAGCAGAATTGTTTCCTGCTGGAAAAAAAATATTTTTAGATAGTGTTGTTTCTATAAAAGATATTTTTAGAGAATCGTTTTGGAGAGATCAACCAGATAGATATTTAAAAGATTCTATTGAAGAACTGTTACCGAGTTATGCCGAAACAGTAAAACGATATGAGACAGATTCTCAAGATTTTATAAAAAATACGGGACGATGGGATCAATCAACAACTGATACTGTTCCAGAAATGATTTCTGTAATGGATGAATGGGTTGCAAATGAAATTAAAAAAATTAATAAATCGGCAGAAGATGGAGCTTTTAATGCTTTACGAAAAATGGATGCAGGAGCATTAATGGTTCCAACGGGATATATAAAACGATTTATTCCTGCTGCTCATGATAATGAAAATGATCAAGATGTAAAAATACCTCTTAATAATTATTATTATGGAAAAAAAGTTTCAGATATTTCTGAACCTCAACAATGTACTATTTATAGAGGTTCAATGTTTTATGCAAACCAATATAAAGATAAAGAATATGAAGAATGGAGAAATGAGAAAAAAAATAATCCGTTTAGTAACGATGAAGGATTATTGTTTCATGCAGATCCTCTTTCAACAACTCCGTCTCAAGAAGTAGAATATAGCACTTTCTATGATTCATCTCTTTTTGTTGATGATGGAGATGACCCTATTCTCAAAACAAAAAAATTGGGAGGTTGTACACTTATCAATGCATTATCACCAGAAAAATGTGATGTTCATAAAGCGATAGAACCTGTTTTTTCTTGGGTTGGAGGGCATAAAGTTATTACAGAAGGTGAAATTTTATATAACAAAAGAGAAGTGCAAAATTTCCCACTTTCAGAAGTTTCTGGAATGATGTGTGAAAGATTTAATTTTAACGATGATATTTATTCACCATTATGGAATTCATATCAAGCAAATCCTTTATATAAAGTTAAAAATACTCTCAGTCCAATTCTCTATACCAAAATAGATACAATCTTAAAACAAGGACATCCACTAGAAGATGGAGAAAAATCTTTGGATAATGTTGTATCTCAGCCGTTAGCAAAAAGCATTGCGGTAAATAGAGTTCCATATATAGATTTTCAAACAGGAGATCCTGCTCTTAGAAAACATGTAAGAGCAAATGTTCCAGATTTTTTTCGGTATCAATATAAAAAAAAAAGTGAAGACCCAGTGCGAACACAATATGAATTAAGTCAGTTGGCAATGGTAAATGATAAAAAATTAGTAGGAGGAAATTCTGTATATAATAGAAAAATTCAACCAAAAAATTCTTCAGGAATAGCAACTCAATCCGCCGCATTACGATTTCAAAGAATTATTCAATTTAAAGATGGGAAAATGAAAACGAGTGAAGTTTTTCCTGTCCCTGATGATGAAGGAAAAATCCCCCTCGATTATGAAAACGAAATTCTTTCAGGAATACAAAATAGATTATCTGGAAATTCATCAGCAGATCTTATTGATGAATTGCGAAACCAGCAAATTTTATATGCGAGTGAATATCGGGAAAAATTGATGAATATTAAAGAAGAACATTTAAAACCGTATATTGAAGAAGAGGTTGATAGATTTTTACCAGAAAGTTGGGAATATAAACTTATTCAAAAATTGGCAAACAATCCATCACTTGTTGAAAGTGTTCAATCTAAAATATCTCAAAGTCAGTCAAGTCCTTATGGATTATCAGTAAATCCTAAAAAATATTATTTACATGATATTGCAAGTGATGATAATGGATTTTCAGAGATAGATGGAGCTTTAAATAAATATCTGGTTCCTCAATCACAAATATCAGATACTACTTTTTCTGGTATAGAATGGCAAATAACTCCTATTTCTCAAGAATTTTCTCCGAGTTGGGCAAGTTTTTCATCGGATGAATTGCCAGAAGAAGAAGGGGAATTATATCTGGAAATTTTTGAAGTTTTGGCAACAGGAAATGATGTTTTTGATGAAATTGTTCCTGTTGGTGGGCGTTCTTTTTTAGGGCTACGAAAAAATGCATCTGACGAAGTGAAAACTGATTTTTATGCAGAAGTAACAGGGAATTCTTTGCGAGACCATAATATTGAAACAAAAGAAATTTTAACAACAGAAGAAGCACAGCTTATTGCTCAAAGTAATGCTGAAACAGGACAAGCAAAACTTGTTTTAGTTGGAGAAGATGCTCAATCGATGATTCAATTATGCCTTCTTAGCATGAATGGAGATGATGGAGCAGGGGTTGAAGATTTTCCAATTACAGAAGAAATGTTTTATGAGCAAAATACTATTGAAAGAAATACGTGTGCACGAAAAATTTTTATAGAATTACATTCTCCTGGCAGCACTTTCCCCGATCCAAAATCATTTACTCAAAATTCTTTTCTCAATAGGGATAAAGATCAGCTCGATTTACTCTTTCGTTGGAAAGATATGACAGCAGCAGAAAAACATGATGAAATTCAAAAAATTCTTTTAGATAATAATGAAATTCGAGTTCCACGAGATAATGAACCATATGCCTATGCTCATTTACGATTGGAAGGAAAAGATTCTTTTATATGGAAAGGAGAAGATGGAGAAGATGCATTTCAGGGGTTTGATCCAAATAATGATCCACAATCACAAATAGAATATGCAGATAGAACTGATGAAAATGATGTAGAGCAAGATACGAAATGTGCTCCTATTGAAGGCGTTCCAATTTATTCTTGGATTCCTGCGATTATGTGTTGGCTTACAGAAATTCAAAAAACAGGAATTGAATTTACTCAGCAATGTTCTCTATCTCTTGATGATTTTAATGCTGGATATGCAAAAGATTATGAACGAGATATTTCAGAAATTCAAATAAATCCTCAAATAAATCCATTATTGGCAGGAAGAGAAAATGTTATAAATATTGAATTTATGACAAGTGATGGAAAACCTGCCTTGGGGCAACGAGTTTATTTTACTGTTACTATTGAAGGTGCAGAACCAACTTCTATTGTTCCAGATCAAGATGAAACAGAAGAAGGAATTCAATTGTCTGATGCCGATGGACAGGAACAAATAGAAGTTATTCCATCGGAAAATATTGTAAAAATAACAGTAATAGCTGAATATAATGGAGAAACTTTAACCGCAACAAAAGAATTGTCGGTTATCAATAATCAAAAATTTACGATTATTGAAAAAAATGTAGAAGATAAAGATGGAATAAAAGCGTATACATTATCAGTTTCAGAAAACCAAAACTTTGAAACATTTGATGAAAAAATTCAATTATCTATTTCTCCTCGAACAGAAGCAATATTATCTCAAAAAGAAGTTTCATTAGGAGAAGAGTTTAGAGTTGCAGTGCGAAGTGATAAAGAAGTAAAAGTTTCTGCTTCGTTTCGAGGAGTAGAAAAAGCAACACATATATTGGAAGGAAATGATGAATTTCAAATAGATGTTAATGATATTATTTTACCAGCTTTGCCTAAAAATATTGCATTTTATAAAAAAATAATTATTCCAATAATATTTTTAAATGAAATGGGGAGTGAAATAGATTCTGCTCAACTTCCAACAGCAACTCCAGAATTTGATGAATTTATGGAAATTACTCCATTTGAAGAAAATGGAAAATATTTTTTACGAATACGAACAAAAGAACGGTCTGGTCCTGCAAATTTTTCTCTTTCTTTAGGAGATGTAATAAAAGAATTTACTTTTTTTGAAGGTTCAATGATTTCAAAAAATGAATTTCAAAATTATAATTTTAATGCGTTATATGCTTCAATTACAGGATTTGAAGAATATGGAGAAAATTTAAGTAATCATTTTGCAACAAAAATTTTACATTCATCAGATATTTTAAATGTAATAACAACACAAATTGTTGCTCCAAAAGTAATAAAACCACAGGCTCGAATATTATCTTCTGGAAAAATAAAATCTATAGAATCTGGATATTCTCCAGTTATTATCAATAGTTCTCCATTGCAAATGGGAATATATGATGAATATGAATCTCGATATAAAGGGAAGTTTTTATTGGATACCAGCTCTGTTTCTGATATATTTTTAGAAAGTCCTATTGGAAAAATGAATGGTGTTTTTGTTGAAAAAAAATCAAATTCAGAAAAAATTCAAATTGAAAAAAATGGAGAAAGTGTAAGCATTGCATTAAATAATATTGAAATTGCAAATATTTCAAAATCTGGAAATATTACTATTCAAGATAATAACTTTTTATTAACAGTTGATGAAAATAGTATTGATGATGGAATTGGTGTATTTCTAGAAAATAAAAATAGATCTGCAATTGCAAGCATTACCTTTAAATCGGCAAAATGGATAGAAATAGGAGATAGTCCATTTGTTTCAACAGTTGCAGGACAAGATGGATTTTTTATTACAGATGGAAATCAATCGACACAAATGCAGGAATTGTTTCCTTCATTTCAAACAGATTTTTCTCAAAATAGATTTGGGGCAGGATTTCAGCAACGAGAAAAATATGTACTTGAATATGCAGCAGGAAATACTGTTGGAGAATCTACAAAATCGACAGGAGGATTATTTCTTCTTAATATCGGAGACCCTTCCATAGCAATTCCACCTCCAGAAAAAAATTCATCAGGATTTGATGCAACTGTTGGAAAAGAAATTTTTGCAAGCAAAAATTCAGAAATAAAAGAAGTAATTGCTCTCGATTTTGATGGAGATGGGTTGAAAGATTTAGCAAAAATTTCACAAGATGGAGAAGTTTATTTTTTCACAAATGATGGAAATTCAAATTTTCAACAATGGGGGAATGGAGTAAAAATAGATGATAGATATGGAATGCTTGGAGTAATGGACAGAAATGCCGATGGGTTTCAAGATTTGGTATATAGTGATAGAAATGGATTATATCATTCTATTACCAATGAAAATGGAAAATTTATCATTGAAAGTTCTCCAGATTATTTACCCGATACACTACTCAATTCTGGAAAAATGAAAGATATAGACAATGATGGAAATGCTGATATTATCGGAATTACAAAAGAAGGAGCATTGACTATTTGGTATGGAGGAGCAGATTCAACAAAAGGAGATGAAAAAATAATAGATAATTATGAATTTACCATTCCAGAAAATCCAGAAAAAAATATTCTCATCTCTTTTAAAAACATAGAAAAAATAACAAGCATAGCATCAGAGCTTATTCCTCTTTCTTTTTTCTCATCAAAATCACAAAATTTCACTATTGCAGATCTTGAAGAAGATTTAGAACGAAAACTGTATACTTTTGATGAATTTGCAAAAGCACAAACAACAGATCCAATTTCTCAAACATTAGAATTGCAAAACAATATTTCTGATGAAGGAGATAAAATAATAGAAAAATTGTTTGCTCCTTTTCAATATTTCAATTCATCAGTTTCTATTTCAAAACAAATGGTAATAGATGATGAAAGTTCTGAAACTGTTATTGGGAAAAAAGTTTTACAAAAAATTTCTATTACTTCAAAAGATACAAAACCCATTACAATAACTCTTGCTGATCCATATTCAGATCTTTTACAAATTGATAAACGGTCATTGAAATGTGAAAACTGTGGAGATAAATATGACGGTGCAATATTTCCTATTACTTCAAATTTAATAATTTTAGAAGATATTATTATTCAACCAGGTCAAACAGTAGAACTGTCTTATATTTCAAGAATAGCGAAACTTCCAGCAATGGAAATAAGTATAGGAAATTTAAACGATGATGATATTTTAGATATTGTTGTTTCAAAACGAAACAATGGAGCTTTGAAATATCTTTCAACAGGACAAAGAGAGTATGAAAGAAAAAATGCAGAGACTTCATCAAATGGAGGACTTCCTGATTTTTTAAAAAACTTTGAAGATAGTGACGGAAATGGTATTCCAGATAAATATGAAACAGATGCTGATGGAGACGGTATTATGGACGGATTGCAAGAAATGATTCAATATAACGATAGAGATAATGATGGAGATGGAGTAACAAATGCATGGGATAAAAATTTGGACGGAACAGATTTTGAAATTCTTGAAAGCCAATTAGATGAAGTTATAGACTTCTTAGCCAGTTGTAAATCGGGAGGGTGTATTGATATGCCAATAAATTATGCATTTTTTGTTCCAGGTCAGCCAAATGTTATTGCTCCATTGCTTGCCAATAGTATCTCCACAGGAATTGAAGGGGTTGATTCCGCTATAAACAATGCTGTAGAAAATATTAATGATGCATCTGGTGCAATTTTTAATAAAAAAGGGCTTCCTTCAGGGTTTCAGCCTTATGTAATGACGGTTTACAATTCTGGTCCTAGTGGATCGTTTTGTGTTGGTCCTTCGTGTTGGCAGCCATGTACATGGGGATTATGTCCTATTTCTTATGATGCAGGATTTGCAATGTCCACTTTTCGATTTTATCTTTCTCCAACTCTTACGGGAGGAGTAGGGGTTGTGGTATGTATGGGGGCAGGAGGTTCTCGACAATTGCCATTGGGGAAATGTTTTATTCAGGCTATTCCTGATGAATTGTTGGGGGATTTTTGTGAACAGGTTTTTGGTGATTTCGATTTAGCACGACAGTTCTCTAGTCTTTCATCAGGGGAACAATTGTTTCAAGTAGAATCTGGTTATGGAGGAGATAATAATAATTTATTACAATATTCTCTTGCCATGATTGATACGAGTATTCCAGTTGCAAAAAATACTCGTTTAAATGGTGGTCCTGGTTTTTTCGCTCGATGGGCAAATAGGCAAATAGAAGAGCTGGCATCCATTTTTTCTCTTCCAGCACTCACTATATATTATCCAGATATTCACAATTCTTTTTATAATGATGATGATGAATATCAGGGGTTATTTTCTGGATTTTTTGGATCGAGAAATTATAGTGATTTTCGAAAAGATTTTTTGAAAAACACATCAAATGAAAGTTATATACCAAATGAACAGCAAAAAAAAGAAGCAGGAAATAATGAACGAAAAAAACGATATGAAGGGAAAAAAGGAAATGGAGAAAATATTGTTGATCCATCAAAAGACATAACAAATAATGTCTATGATAAACTGCAACCTGTAAATAATTTTATTGAAAATGTAGATTATCAAGCAGAATCTATTACTGATTTTTATAGAATGTTAGAAGGAGTTCCATTGTTAAATATGCAACGAACTCCAGTTATTATTAAATATCCAAATCTTACACGAAAAGAAGTTATTTCAAAAATTGCAGATATTGACGATTGGCTTGAAAATGCAAAAAGTGAAGTTTCTGGACTAAAAAACTCTCAATCAGATTGGGATGATGTAGAGAAAGAAAATATTGTAAGAGAATCAGAAAAAATAATAAAAAACATGGAAAAATTGAAAAAATCTCTCGAGTTTTATAGAGATGAAGCTCCTCGTCTTTTGGGTGATTTAGATGCTGAAGTTGCTAAATATCTCTATTCTATAGTGTGTTATATGGATGCTATTTCTGAACTAACAGGAAAATGGTTTTTACGAAATAAAATTCGATATGAAAAATGGTTAGAATTGTTTGAAACATTACCAGAAATAATGAAAAGTTTTCAAATGCTTCCTCAATTATTTAATGGATATCAAGGATATTGTGAAACATGTAAGGCTTCAAATTATAATTCTGATGGATTTGTTGTAGATTTATTAGGAAGTTTTGTTCCAGAACCACCAATCATTCAGTTTCCTCGAATGCCAGATATTGTTTTAGATCTTTCTCAAATTAATGCTGCAATTACTATAGAAGTACCAGAATTGAAAATTCAATCTTCAGAAATACGAATTCCTTCGTTCCCACCGTTACTCCTTCCACGAGTACCAACGGCAGATTTTTCTTTGCGTTTTCCAAAAATTCCAGAACTTCCAACTTTTGAAATTCCAAAACTTCCACCATTTCCAGATATTCCAATTCCAAAATTACCAGATATTCCACCTCCACCACTCATTCCATCGTTCATGGCAGATTTTGGTAACCTGATGGGAATTATTGAAAAAGGATTATTTCTCTATTGTATCATTATTAGAAAAGGATTATTTGTTTATCCTGAAGTAGGGGCAATGTCTGTTGTTGAAACCTTAACAGCTCGACCACTGAAACCTCTCGATATGGATTTTCTATCTCTTCATTTTCCAGATATTAAACTTCCTTCAATATCTGAAATAGAAGTTATTGTTGAAGTAAATTTAGAACAAGATGTAGATTTTATAACAGAATATGTTCAAGATTTTGCAGGAAAATTAAATAATCAAACAACAAATCTTCTCGATGGAGCAAAAATTGATTATGGTGATTTATCCGATCAATTAGATAATAGTAATGTTTTAGATAGAGCAGGAGTTGAATTTCAAAAAGGAGTCGATAGCATTGTCGATCCTATAAATAATGAAAGTGAAAATATTGAAGATAGATTGGAAACAGAAGCAGAAAATGCACAAGATGATATTGATAGAGAAGTAGAAAATGCAGAAGAAAGTTTAGAAGAAACTTTAGAAACGAAAAATAATATTATTCAAAATACTATTTCATCAATTCCAAAAACAAATGCAGGAGTTTCTGTTTGGAAAAAAATCATGCAAAAAGAAAAACAGAAAATAGAAAAATCTTGGGAAAATCCAGACCTTATATCAGTCTCAGCATTACGAACAAAAATGGGATTACCAAAATGGAGACCATCACAAAAAATTCAAAATTCATATAAAAATTCTTTTGCAATTTCTCAATATAAAGAAATGAAAGAAGAAGTTGTTGCATTACAAAATTTTTATGAAACTCAATCACAAAAATTATTCGCATCACAAGATATTTCAATTGTTATAAACGATGAAATTCCAGCAGAAAAAGTCTATGCATTAGAACCAGATGGAACAGATGTTACTCAAGAAAATGTTGTGGAAAAAATATCTGATACACTTCCAAAATCGAAAAGTACAGAATATGGAATTTTCTTAAAAGATGATGAGGGGACAGTCTTCCGTCTTATGGATTATATTGATGAATCGCCAACAATTACTTCATTTTTCTTCATCGATGTAAACAATGATGGAGAGCAAGATATTATATATTCTACTCCTTTTGAAATTTTTGTAAAAATAAGAAATAATTCAAACACTCTTTCTCATAAAAAAATATATAATGGATCAATAGAAAAAAAATCATTTTCAGAAGTTCTTCCTCAATTTGGATCTCCAAAAAATCTCGCTATTTATGGAGAAGGGGGGAAAATAGATATATATGTTTTACCAGAATCGAAAGAAACAATGGCAGGAATATTATATGTGATAGACGATGCTCTCACTCATGAATATAGGAATAATGGAACGCAACGGCAATATATCTTTCAGATGAAAGAAGAAGTATTTTCTGAATTATCAGAAAATTATGAGACAGAAAAAGATTTAGATTTTACTGAGAATAGTCTTCATATTCGAAATAATGATATAGCAATAGATCCAGACAGCATTGTACGCATTAATAAATTTGATTATCAAACTTTTGAATCTCCTCTTGAATATAATACGGTTCATTCTGTTCGAGCATATTGGATTTTAAATGATGGGTCTTTGGGAAACATTTCAGATCATGAACTCTTGATAAATTCTCAAGCGGATGATGAGTCGACTCCATTAATTTTTGAATCATTGAATAAAGATGGATATATGTATAAAGAAAATGAAATTACGATAGATCAGTTTTATGATTTAGATAATCCAACCAATTCTTTTGCTTGGGATACTGATAGAAATGGGTCTTATGAATTGCAAGGAAATACTTATATTTCTCCAAAATTTAGAATTCCTACAACAGAAGAAATTCCTTTTAAACTCTCTGATATTTCAGGAAATTCATCAGAAGAAATAATTACTATTACATATAAACTTCCACAATTATTATTAGATACTGTAAAAACAGATATTGTAAATGGGCATATTTCGCCTCGATATGAAGGAGTTCCAGTTTCTCTTGTACGAGAACGGTTTGGAGTTACTAAAAAAATAAAAGATTTTATTGAAACTGATGTTTTGGGGAAATATGAATTTTCTAACTTTGAAAATTCAAAAAATGCAATTGTAAAAGATAATAATGGAACTATTATTGCAGAAGTTGATGCAATAACAGGGAAATTATTTTCTACAACTGATGAATATAGAGTAGCTATCATAGCAGGAAATTCAGAATATCCATTGCGTCAGGTTTTAATAAATGCAGAAAATAAAATAATTGCAAATGTTGTTCTTACAACAGATACAACATATAGTGTAAAAATTGTTTCAAATTTTAGTGATGTTTGGGATTTTGGAACATTTATAACAGATGTAAATAACTCTGATGATTTTGCTGTTGGTCCTTTACCTATAGATGCTCCAGAGAATGGGGGAGGAGCGGTTCTTTTTAATGAGAAAACTCAAACTCCCATTGCAATGATTTATAAAACAGGAAATATTAAATTTTTTCCAAATATGAATAATTTTGCATTGCAGCAAAAAAATAATGGAACAGATAAAAATCTTATAATTGAAATTCTTGAATTGGTAAAAGGAGATGATGGAAAAGAATATACACGAGCAGTGGCAGAAGTTTTATTACAAGTAAATGAAGAAAAAATTGATATCGATTTTTCTAAAAATGCAACAGGAATTATTTCTCAATTTTCAAATACATTTCAACGCATAGCATTATTGGATATTTCTAAATTTCTAGCAGCAGAAAATAATTTTATTCCAGCTTCCAGTTTTTCATCAGAAATAATAGAAAAAAAAGAAAATATAAAACCTTTTCCTTTTTCAGATGTTTCACCAAACCATTCATCATATTCTGCAATTGCAAATTTATATGAAAAAAATATGATTTCTGGATATTCAGATGATACTTTTCGTCCCGATGAAAAAATTTCTCGAGCAGAATTTGTGCAATTGGCTCTTGCAGTAACCGATTGTCTCGATTGTATTACTCCTTCTGAACCAGAAAAGAAAAAATATTATACTCCTTTTTCTTTTCCTGATGTTTTTCCAAAAGATTGGTATGATTTTTGTGTTTCAAAAGCAAAAAAACTTTCTATGATTCAGGGATATGGAAATGGTCAATTTCGTCCTTTACAAAATATTTCACGAGCAGAAGCGGTTGCTATTCTTTTACGACAGGCAGAAATTCCATTAGAACTCACATCGGTTGAAGAAGTGGGAGATTTGCCAACAACAGCGTGGTATTATGATTATATGATAACAGGAATAAATTTGGGATTGGTTACTCCACAGATAGGTTTTTCTTTTCCAAATGAACAGATTACACGAGGAGAGTTTGCAATGATGTCAGAACGAATTTTTAATTTACGAGATTGTCGAGTTGTTGATAGTGATAGAGATGGAGTTTTTGATTATATTGAAGAATTTTATGGAACAGATAAAAATGATGCAAACGATTTCCCAAAAAATAGTAATACTCTTAAAAATCCACGAGATGAAATATTATCAGATATTCCATTAGATACAACTTCTGGCAATATCGATATTAAAAGCAGTAGTGATGTTTTGAAAAATATTGAAAATATTTTAGAGATAGATGAAAATAATAATAATATTCCAGATGTTTTAGGGATAGATGAGAACAATAATAATATTCCAGATGCTTTAGAAACTGATGAGAACAATAATAATATTCCAGATGCTTTAGAAACTGATGAAAACAATAATAATATTCCCGATATTTTAGAAATAGATGAGAACAATAATAATATTCCCGATATTTTAGAGAAAGATGATAATAATTATTTTATAGAATATATTACAAAAAAAATTGAAGAAAAAAATGAAGAAGTGATAAAAATCATTGAAAAAGTTGAAGAAAAAAAGAAGAAAGAAGAAGAAAATAGTGTAGAAGAAAATAAAGAAAGTGATAATGATTTATGCCCATTTGTACCAGAAGATAGAGATGGAATAGATGATGAAGATGGGTGTCCAGAACTTAATGAAGAAGATGATAAAGAAACTGAAGAAGATAATCAGGAAGAAGTAATTGAACTTTTTAAAGGTGATGAAGAAATTTGTGGATTTCTCGATTATAAAGCGGATATAAGAGAGGGAGACATTGTCTGGTCTGTAATCTTAAGTGATGAAAAAGCAGAGAAACTTCAAGAAGTGTATAAAAAAAGTATGGAAATAGAGGTACAGTAAAAAAATCTATAGTGAGAGTTTGGTCTATAGAAATGAGAAATTTTTATTTTAGATAGAAAAAAAACTCTTTGAAGAGTTTTTTCTCAGTAATTTTTTTATAAAATATCTTTTTTTCTTAATAATTTTTCAAGAGTAATAAATGAAGAAATAATGGTAAAAATAATTATAATTCCAACAATTATTGGTAAAAATTGAAGAAAATTATTCCACATTTCATTCATCGATTGAGCCATTATTATTTTTTCATTATATGATGAAAAAATGGTGAGCATTTCTGTTATAGAAATTTGTCGAAGAATGAAAAATATTCCCCATCCTACAAAAATTGATATGAATGTTATGATTATAGATTCTATTATAAATGGTGTGCGTATGAATGAAGAAGTTGCTCCTACGAGTCGCATTATAAATATTTCATTTTTTCTCTGATAAAACATTGTCCCAATAAATCGGGCAATAATAATAGAAGAACCAAGTAATATGAATGCAATAACTCCAATAATTCCAAGTTTTAAAAACTGTAAAAATTCTGATATTTTTTTATTCTGCAAAATTTCTCCTGTCGATTGAGAAAGTTTTTCGGTATCTATGCTCTCTTTAAAATCTCCATAAATAAAAAATTGAATGAGTGTTTCAATGCTTGCTGATTTTGGGTGAACGGTAAAAGACGGTGAAATGGGAACATTTTTTCCTAAATTATCTTGTAAAAATTGGAAACGGTCTGGTTGATTTTTTGAAAATTGTTCTAGAGTTTCTTCTTTTGTTCGATATGTAAAACGAGAAATTTGTTCTTTTCTTTCCATTTTTAACAACTGTGCTTTTAGCAATGCAACTTTATAATCTGGTAAATTTTCCTTTAAAAAAAAGGTGAGAGTTATTTTATTTTCTGCTTTTTCTACCGATTGCAAGGTAAAAGAAACGAGCATCAGTAAAAGAAATACCATGAAAAATAATGTAGAGAGAGATATAACTGTCCCCATTATTTTAAATGGATTTTTTCGTATAGTTGAAAAAACACTGCCAAATTGAGAAAAAATAGTTTTCATATATTGATATACTATCAAACTATTTGAAATATGAAGAGAAATAGTGTGAAAAAACGATAAAATTCTCTTGATTGTATCACTAATAAAGTGTAAAAATATTGAAAAAATTTATTTTTAAAAATTCTTTATGTCGCAACCTTCATTTTTTGAATCAGCTCTTACTTTCGATGATGTCTTATTAGTTCCTCAATATTCAGAAGTTTTGCCCTATATGACAAATGTGCAAACTCAATTATCAGATTCCATTACTCTTAATATTCCAGTGCTTTCATCGGCTATGGATACCGTAACAGAAAGTAATATGGCAATTGCAATGTCTCTTTTGGGAGGGTTGGGGATTATTCATAAAAATTTAAATCCTGATGAACAAGCGGCAGAAGTAGCAAAAGTAAAACGATATGAAAATGGATTTATTCTTGAACCTTTGGTTATTTCTCCAGAAAGTACTATTTCTGATGTCTATGATTTACGAATGAAGCATGGATATAAAGATATTCCAGTAACAGAAGATGGAACATTAGAAACTCCTCTCATCGGTTTCATCACGGCTAACTCATATTTCATTAGTAAACATGCGAACCAAAAAGTTTCTGATCGAATGCTAAAACTTTCAGAAATTTTTACTGCAAAAGAAGGCATTACATTGGAAAATGCTCAAGATTTATTGGAAGAATCGTTTCATTCAAAAATGCTTATTGTTGCAAAAGATGGGAAATTGAAATCGATGATAACTCGACGAGATATTGAACGGAAAATAGATTTTCCAGAAGCAGTACTCGATGAACAGGGACGATTGTTGTGTGGAGCTGCTGTTGGTCCAGCAAAAAATATGGAAGAACGAGTTGATAAAATTGTGAAAGCAGGAGTTGATGTTATTGTCGTAGATACTGCTCATGGACATTCAAAAGGAGTGGGGGATACGGTAAAATATGTAAAGAAAAATTATCCAAAAATTACTGTTATTGCTGGAAATATTGCAACACCAGAAGCTGTAGAATTTTTGGCTCAATGTGGAGCTGATGCTGTGAAAGTGGGGATTGGTCCTGGATCAATTTGTACTACTCGTGTGGTAACAGGAATTGGAGTTCCTCAATTGTCAGCAATAAAAAAATGTTCTGATGCTGCAAAAAAATTAGGAGTACGAATTATTGCAGATGGAGGAATAAAACTTTCTGGAGACGCCGCAAAAGCAATGGCAATTGGTGCCGATTGTATTATGTTGGGATCTCTTTTAGCAGGAACAGAAGAAAGTCCTGGAGAGCTTATTTATTCAAATGGAAAAACTTATAAATCGTATAGAGGAATGGGGTCTATGGGAGCTATGAAAGTTGGAGGAAAAGAACGATATGGACAAGCAAATGTACAAGATGATCAAAAATTTGTACCAGAAGGAATTGAAGGACGAATTTTGTATAAAGGTTCTGTAAGAGGGGAGATTTATCAATTGGTTGGTGGTCTTAAATCTTCTATGGGATATCAAGGAGCAGAGACAATTGCCGATTTACATAAAAAAGCAAAATTTGTACAAATAACTTCTGCTTCTTTAAAAGAATCTCATCCTCATGATGTAACAATTACACGAGAAGCCCCAAATTACCGAGGATAAAAAATGTTTTTTTAAAATATGAATAATCAAGAAAAAAGAAAAATCATACAAAAAGCATTGTTTTTTCTTCACTCTTCACCAAATAATAATAGAAAGCGTAAAAGAAAACCTTATATACGATCTTTTTATCTTAAAAATTCTAAGGTGTTTTTTGATATATTTATTCCAAAAATATTAAAAAGGAATGTTAATGATCAATATAGACGATTGAAAGATCTTGAAATAATATTACCTCAAATCCTTTCAAGAAAACCATTGTTAAGTGGTAACAGATTTATTTTTAGTTTTAAAAACTATAAAGCAATAGTATTTTCTAAAGATAGAGTTCATAAAAAAAGACAATATAAAAAATATTATCTTTTAAGTTTTTTCCCAGACTAACAAAAAAATCCTTGGCTCGGCTCGGTTCCATTTCTTCCGGAATACAGCGAGGGTCAACGGCAAGGATATATAGGGCATTTCTTTTTTTTTATGTGAATGAAAGCCAACTCACATAAATATCATACTCCTTATTAACTATTGA
>CAMZLA010000044.1 GCA_947311665.1 uncultured Candidatus Altimarinota bacterium
AATCCTCGCAATACATTTTTTTTTGATTGAGATTCATTTTCTTGGCAAAAAATTATTTGTTCATTACAACATTCTTCAAATTTTTTTTGTGTAAATGTTTCCATAAAATATCCTCGTTCATCAGTAAATATTTGTGGTTCAAAAATTTTCACATCGGCAATAGAAGTTGATACACATTTCATATTATTTTTTTAATACATTATATAAATATTCCCCATATTGATTTTTTTTTAATGATTGTGCAAGGACTAGCAATTGAGATTTTGAAATATATTTTTTTCTATATGCTATTTCTTCTATGCAGGCAATTTTTAATCCTTGTCTATTCTCGATAATTGAAACAAATTGAGATGCTTCGAGCATGCTTTCATGTGTTCCAGTATCGAGCCATGCATATCCTGCATTCATAATTTCTACTTGCAATGCGTTTTTTTCTATAAATTTTTTATTTACATCAGTTATTTCATATTCTCCTCGTTCACTTTTTTCAATATTTTTTGCAATTTCAATTACTTCATTTGTATAAAAATATAAGCCAGTAATTGCATAATTGCTTTTAGGATTTTTTGGTTTTTCTTCAATGGAAACAATATTTTGTTGTTCATCAAATTCTGCAACTCCATATCGTTGTGCATCTTTTACTCTGTACCCAAAAACAACAGATTTTTGTTTGTTTTCAACCGATGTTTTGGCATTGAGTAATAATTTTTCCAGTCCTTCTCCATAAAAAATATTATCACCTAAAATCAGTGCAACATGATCGGTTCCAATAAATTTTTCTCCTATGGTAAATGCTTGAGCTAGACCTTCTGCTTTATCTTGCACGGCATATGAAATTTGAAGACCAAGCGATGCACCATTTCCAAACAAATCTTGAAATCTTGAAATATCTGCGGATGTAGAGATAATTAAAATTTCTTGAATTTCTGCCTGCATTAAAACAGACAATGGATAATAAATCATTGGTTTGTCATATATCGGTAACAGTTGTTTTACAACTCCTCGAGTTATGGGATATAGCCGTGTTCCATTTCCTCCAGCAAGAATAATTCCTTTCATTCTAAAAAATAAAATTTTGAATATTTTCTATATAATACATCTATAGTTAATGCTCGCAAAGGCATTATAAATAGAACTTATATTTTTTTACAGAAAAACCGATGAAATAATATCTAAAATAATGTTTTTTGTTATATTATTTCTATCTTTTTTTGTATCAAATTCACTTATTTCAAGTCCGCAAAATTTTGGATTTTTAGAAATATTTTTTAATGCTTTTTCTATTTTTTTGGGATCTAATCCCTTTGGGCAATGAAGCCCTGTTGCAGGTGCAATAGTGGGTTCAAATCCATCTATATCTATAGAAATTCCAAATTTTTTCACATTTTTTGAAACATATTCAATCGCATTTTGTACCACCTGATGAATATTTTCTGGAGTAATATCTTTCATAAAAAAAATCTTTACTCCTCTTTCTTTTAAAAACTTCAACTCTTCTTTTTCATAATCTCTTGTTCCAATAAAACATAAATTTTTTGCATTTAAAAAATTTTTATTCAATTCTTGAACTTTACTATCTCCATATCCTAAAAGATGAGAAATTGGCAGTCCATGAATATTTTTTGAATATGATGATGTTGTAATATGAGCATCGAGATGAGCATCTATCCAGATAAGTCCCATGTCTCCTTTATATTTTTTAAGCATTGCATTCCATACACAAAATCCATTGGAATGATCTCCAGTAAGAAATAAATGTTTATCATCTATTTTGGTTTCTTCTTCTATAAATTTTATAGTTTTTTCTGATAAATCATACCAAGAGTCTATAGCCTCAAGCTTTCTTGATGTATCATCGGTATATAAAATTTTAGAAAAATGAATATTTAATTTTTCTGGTATTGAATAATATAAATCCCAAACACCCAATTCTGACCCTCTTTTTTCTGCCCCTATTCCACTAGCAATTCCTAATATTTTACAATTCATAAAAAAAAATCTTTTTATTAAATAATATATTTCCCATTTTCAAAAAAAACAATTTCTTTGTCTCCTGTTTTTGCTGTCATTTTTTTACAATCAGCAAAAATATCAATATGGTATCGTTGAATAATTTTTTTCCCCAATTTTTTTCTATAGACATTATGTTTTTTCCCTACCGAAACATGAAATCCTGCTTGTCGTTCAAAAATACTTACAAAATTTAATGGTTTATCCAATGAAATAAATGGATTTAATCCAAATCCAGCTTCACGAATCATTACTTCTGGTTCTCCTTCTTCATTCACTTCACTTTCTTGCACTCGTTCAATAATATTTTCTATAAATTCATCAGGGGCATTATTGTCCCATTTTGTAATGCAGCCATTTTCTATTGTTATGGTAAAATTTTCACATTTTTTTATTTTAAATCGGCTATCTGGAAAACAATTAATGGACAAGGTTCCATTCACACTTCGTAAATCTTTTGCTTCAGAAAAAATTTCTCCACAAATACTGCTTCCTCCACGGTTTTTTTGCTGATAAAATCGTCCATCATTTATTTTTGCTTCGTCCATATCAGGAAAAATAAGTTTTTCATTTTCTCCAGAATAAATAATTATTTCATCATTTTCTCTCATCAATTTCGCAATTTCATCTCCTAGTCGTGCATATTCTTCACCATTCCATGTGAGAGATTTGAGCCATGTTTCTTTTTGGTCGTCATCATAAAAAGCCAAATGAGAATGTTCTATACACCCAATTCCTTTATTAAATAATTGAAGTCTAATTCTAAATTTATCAAGTCGAAAACTGCTCGATTGAATAAGAATAACAGAAGACCCTTTTTCTAATCCTGTTAAAAGTTCAACGAGTTCTTCACTTTCATCGGCATTATATTTTCTGATGAGAGTATTTTTTCTATTTCCTAAAACTTCTTTGTGAGCATCACTCACAATTTTTGCCAATTCACAATCTTCATCATATAAAACAACTATCTGTTCATCTTTACAGCCCAATTGTTTAAAAATAGAGTCTGATATTATTTGATTAATTTCTGTTTGTGAGATATTCATAAAAATATATTGATTAATAAAATATATATATAAATCATACAGAAAATTATATTTTTTATCTATGATATTTTCTGTTATGAGAAATCATAAAAGCTCTATAGATTTGTTCAAAAAGAAAAATTCTGAATAAATCATGAGGAAATGTCATGGCAGAAAATGAAAGCTGAAGATGAGATTTTTTTAAAATCTCATCAGAGAGACCAAGACTTCCACCAATAACAAATGTTATTTCTGGATATTGCAGAGATATTTTTTCTAATTGCTGTGAAAATTGAGGGGAAGATAGGCTTTTCCCTTGCACATGACAGGCAACAAGAAACGATTTATTGTTATAATGTTTGAAAAACCTTTCTGCTTCTTTTTGTTTTATCTGTTCTTCAGAAATAGTTTTTGCCATTTTTTCTTCGGCAATAACAATATATGAAACCGATGAAAACGGCTGAATTCTTTTTATATATTCTTCTTCTAGTTTTTTTGAATTTTTATTTGATGTTTTCCCAAAAACAATAATATTACATTTCATAAAAATAATTATTTATAACAAAAAGCACTGGTGGAGACAACGAGATTTGAACTCGTATCTACTAGGTGACAAGCTTAGTTGTTTTGCCAATTAAACTATATCCCCTCGCACCAGTGCATAAAAAATAATACAAAAAAAGTCTTGATTTTATCAAGACTTTTTTAGAGTCACCTAGCAGATAATGTATTTTTTAAATACACAACCAAGCTTTGTACTTTTATTATATCAATTATATTATTATTTTGTAAATAGTTTTATTGTTTCTCTTCTCTTTTTTTGTAATACTGTACAGGATAAAAGAAATATAATATCTTTAAGAAAAAAATTATGTTGCAACAAATTGATGAATTGGAAAAATCAGCATTAAAAAAAATTTCATCGGCTGAAAATGAAGAAATTTTAAAAGCAATAGAGCTTGAATATTTTGGACGAAAATCAGGAAAAATTGGAGAAATCTTAAAAGCTATTCCAACACTTGAACCAAAAGAACGAGGAGCAGTTGGAAAAGCTGCCAATATTGCAAAAAAAAATGTAGAAGCAGGAATTGCCGATAGATATTTTGTGCTTGAAGAAGAAAAAATGGCAAACTTAGAAATATCAGAAAAAATTGATGTAACAGAACCAAGCATTGGGAAAACAGAAAAAGGGAAACGGCATCCTCTTTCAGTGTTCATGCTTGAGTGTGAACATGTGTTTGGAAAATTGGGATTTGAAGTTGCAGAAGGGTTTGAAATAGAAGACGATTTTCATAATTTTGAAGCATTAAATTTTACTCCAGATCATCCTGCAAGAGAAATGCAAGATACTTTTTTCATAGAAAATGAAGAATTGAAAGGCTATGTTTTGCGAACACAAACATCAGATATGCAAATTCGATTTATGGAAGAAAATAAGCCACCATATAGAATTATTTCTCCTGGAAAAGTGTATAGGAAAGATAGTGATGCAACGCATTCTCCAATGTTTCATCAGATAGAATGTTTAATGATTGATAAAAATATTTCGTTGGCAAATCTTCGATTTATTCTTTTAACAGCATTGCGAGAACTCATTTCTCCTGATGTAGATTTACGATTTAGATTATCATATTTCCCATTTGTAGAACCAGGTTTAGAGGTTGATGCTTTGTTAAAAGTTGATGGAAAAGAAAAATGGTTAGAAATTGGAGGTGCTGGAATGGTGCATCCGAATGTTTTGAAAAATGTGAATGTAGATCCTGATATATGGAATGGGTTTGCTTTTGGGTTTGGAATAGAGAGAATGGTGATGATTAAATATGGAGTGAAAGATTTGCGAGCTTTTTTTGAAAATGATTTACGATTTTTGAAACAATTTTAAGGAAGATATGTTGATTGTATAACGAAGTGTTACTTATGGAAAAATTAAATAAAATTGCAATATTTGAAACAAAAGAAATTCGTAAAATTTGGAATAATAACGAGTGGTTTTTTTCGGTGGTAGATATTGTAAGAGTTTTAACAAATAGTTTAGATCCAAAAGATTATTGGTATAGAGTGAAAAAAAGAGCTGTAAATGAAGAAAAAATTGAGTTATCGACAATTTGTCGACAACTGAAATTACCAGCAACTGATGGGAAAAATTATAAAACCGATTGTGCAAATACAGAAGGAGTTTTAAGAATTATTCAATCTATTCCTTCGCCAAAAGCAGAACCATTTAAACGATGGTTGGCAAAAGTAGGATATGAAAGAATAGAAGAAATAGAAAATCCTGAACTTGCTCAAGATCGAATGAAAAAATTGTATGAGCAAAAAGGATATTCTAAAAATTGGATAGATAAACGATTGCGAGGAATAGCGGTACGACAAAATCTTACTGATGAATGGCAAAAACGAGGTATTACGAAATATCAAGATTATGCAATTTTAACAGCGGAAATAAGCAAAGCAACTTTTGGAATGACTCCTAGTGAGTATAAAAAACATAAAAATTTACCTGAGAAATCAAAAGTAAATTTGCGAGATAATATGACAGATTTAGAATTAATTTTTACTATGCTTGGCGAGAAGGTAACAACAGAAATTTCTGAAAATGAAAAACCTAATGGAGTGGGAGAGAATAAAAAAATAGCAAGAAGAGGAGGAACTGTTGCAGGAAATGCAAGAAAAGAGACGGAAAAAGAAATTGGGAGGTCTGTTATTTCAGAAGAAAATTTTTTGGAGGGTGGAGATGAGGGGGATTTAAAAAAGTTAATTTTATAACGAGATATTAATTATGAGAA
>CAMZLA010000045.1 GCA_947311665.1 uncultured Candidatus Altimarinota bacterium
GACGCCAAAACAACTAAAAGAAATTAAAAACGAAAATTTCTCCTATTATGTTTGAATTTCGGCGAAATTTTTAGAAATATAATGGCGTAAGAAACTTTTTAGCCGATTTTTCTCTTTTTTTAGAAAAAACATCTAAAGGTTCTGCTATTTATTCTTCAAAATTTATAAGCTTTCAATTATCCTTCAAATTTTTCAGCAAAAAGCATTGGTGCTAATATCATATCTATTTGAGACGATATTTTTTCTATAGAAAGCGATGCATCGAGTTGTGTTGCTTTTTTGGTAAAAGCACATCGTTCGGTAAGTTCTGTCATTATCTTTTTTACAATTTTTAATTTTTCTGGAATTTCAAAATGTTCAATTTCTTCTCCTCTGTTTTCAATTCTTTTCATCGATTCTTCTGGTTCTAAATTCATGAAAAATGTATGAGATGGTTCAATGAATGAAGAAGCAATATTTTCTAATAATTTTTGATCGACAGCTTCGCTTCCACCAAAAGCAATAGAACTCCAATTAAATCGTTCACAAATAACAATTTCTCCTTTTTCTAATGCTGGTATAATTTCTTTTTGTACATGTTCTTCTCTATCGGCAAAAAATAATAACTGAAATGCTTTAGGAGAAAGGCTATGTTTTTTTTGTAATACATCTCTCAGCATTTTCCCCAATATTCCATTCGACGGTTCTGCAGTTCGAAAAACTTTCAGCCCTGAGTTTTTCAATCTTTTTTCCAATGCATTTGCTTGTGTAGAAGTTCCAGATCCATCCGGACCTTCAAAAACGATAAACATAAAAAAATGAGTGAAGTGCAGTATTTATTTTTTCCATTCTTTCTATAAAAACATTTTCAAAATTATTTTATTTTTTTCGTCGCCAGATAGCAAAGATGAATACAATAATAAAGAAAATTAATAATCCTCCTGTCAATGTTGCATATTTATCCCATTGAGACCAAATAATGGTAAGCGGAAGATTTTTCATTCGAGATTCTCCAGCTTCATCTTTTACAGTAAGGCGTAAAATAAATTCTCCAGTAGATGGTGATTTTATATTTAAAATAGGACTTTGGCTCAGCTCAGAAATTTTTCCATTTTCATCTATAATTTCCCATAAAAAAGAAAGTTCTCCTCCTTCTGGATCTTTTGAATTTTCTGCAGAAATAGTAAATATTTCCTTTCTTCCAACTATAAATGGAGCACTTTTAGATATTTGAATAACAGGTCCTTTATTATTATTATTTTCATCAGAATTATCACCAATTCCATCTCCATCACTATCAAGAGTTTCATTTTTATCTAAAGGAAGAGCATCTTCTCCGTCAATTACTCCGTCTCCATCGCTATCTGCCAATCGAGGATTTGATCCAATTTCTAATTCTTTTTCATCTTCTAGCCCATCATTATCATCATCGGTATCTGCAATATTTCCAACTCCATCTCCATCAAAATCTTGCCATTCATTTTTATCTTCAGGAAAAATATCTTCATAATCTTTCACTCCATCTCCGTCATCATCATTATCTTCTTTATTTGGAATTCCATCTCTATCTGTATCTTTTTGAAAATTACTATCCAAAGGATAATCATCTGCTCCATCATCTACTCCATCACCATCGGTATCTGCAATGAGGGGGTTTGTTCCATTCAAAATTTCTCGTTCATCAACAATTCCATCGTTATCATCATCTTCATCAGTATTATCTCCTTTTCCGTCTTTATCCGTATCTTTCCCTTCTGATGAATCGTTTGGAAATTCATCATCAACATCTAAAATTCCATCATTATCATCATCAAGATCTGCATTATCTCCTGTTCCATCTCCGTCGCTATCTGCCCATTCTTTCCCGTTTAAAGGGAATAGGTCATCATTATCATTTACTCCATCATTATCATCATCTGGATCAACTTGATCTCCAACTCCATCTCCATCAAGATCGTTATCTACAAAAATTTTTTTTGTAATTTTATCATTTTCTATAGAATTTTCTGAATAATTTTCCCATGGAATAATTCGAAATGTTATTTCATGAACACCAGCTGCTTTTGGGGTAAAATCCCAATATATATCAGCGGCTTTTCCTTGAATTGTTGTAAAGCTCTGTTCTGTTGAAATTCTCCGACTTTCAGTAATATCATATGCTCGAACAACCCCTTTCATGTCAGCTTGAGAGGTGTTTTCTACTCGAAAATATATTCGTATTTTTTTATTGATAATTGGGTTTTCTGGACTTAATCGCATTGCATTTTCAGAGAAATATAAGTCTCCTTTTTTTTCTGTTTCAGAAGTTTTTTCTTCTTCTGCAAAAACAGAAAAAGTTGTAAAAAGTAAGGCAATGCAACTAACGAAAATTGATGAAATTTTATATTGAGTCATAGAGAATCTATAAAAAAGAAAACTGTTATTACTCTATCATTTTTCTTTGTTTTTTTGGAAGATATTTTTTTTATAAAAACTAAAAGAGCCAATAGGCTCTTCTAGTTTTTCAAAGTTATTTAATGTTTTGTAAACCTTCCTTAAAAAAATAATGTTTTCAATGCTTTATTGCATCTTCTGGGGTTTTTTCAATCAACAATTGAACTTCACAAAATGTGCTAGGAAGATCTGATGTTTTCATAACTACTCCTCCATTTAATAGCTTTTTCATTTTTACTCTACAGATTGGAGTTATTATATCAGGGGGGATAGACCCTCTATTTCCCGCAGTGCAATCATAAGCTGAAATATCAACTAAATCACCTTCCAGAGTCATTAATCTATCATATCCAATTTTCTTATCCATTGAGCATGTGTATGTTAATCCTTTCTCTACAATTAACTTTCCATCTCGAATCATATTCATTACTTCTTCCTCTGTACATTCCTTGAATTCTTTATTGTTTGCTAGTTTCATAAAAATATGTTATAAGATGAAAGACTGAAAAAACTATACCGCCTATAAATATATTCGTCAAGAGATTTTATAATATTTTTTTATTGATGGCAATCTGGGGGAGATACAAAAATATATCCTTGTTTTTCAAAAAAATTGATTAAATTTCTCCAAATTTTCTTCAACAGAAAATAAAAAATTTCGGCTTAATGGACATTTATAGGGTGCTAAAATAAGAGTTATGGCATACTAGAACTACTATAACTCTTTTAAAGATAAAACAATGAATATAAAAAAATAACTAAATACTATAGGATATACACAAATAAGCTGACGAAAAATAGTAGGTTATAAAAAAGAAAAAATAAGAGCGTATGCAGTGCTTATTTTGCTAAAATCTAGAAAATAGAAAGAGGACAAGTCACAGGGTAGAAGATTTCTAAGCGTCCAAAATTACAAGAAATTTTAGAGAATGCAAAAAACAAGAAATTTGATATTTTAATTTGTATTAAAATTGACTACCTAGCTAAAAATATCTTTGAGATGAAGTAGATATTATTTAATTATCAATTTATTTATTTCTCTAAAAGAGTTCTGATGTTTTTACTTTTCTTTTCAATTTCTTCTCTTTCATGTTTTGCGATAGAATCGAAAACTATTCCTGCGCCTGCTTGTGCAAAAGCCTTTTTTCCTGCAATAAAAAGAGACCGAATAGCAAGGGTTAGCTGCATATCTCCTGTAATACTCCAATATCCGACAGCACCTGCATATGGACCTCGTGGTTCTTTTTCCAATCGTTTTAAAATCTTTAGTGCTTCAATGCGTGGAGACCCCACAACTGTTCCCATTGGAAAATTTGCAAGAGCTGCTTGTAGTGATGAAATTTCTGGTTTTATTTTCCCAACAACACGAGAAACTAAATGCTGTACATGAGAATATTTTTTCAATGCCATTATTTCTTCAACTTTTACACTTCCAAACTCACATACTCGCCCTAAATCGTTTCGTGCCATATCAACAAGCATTAAATGTTCTGCAACTTCTTTTTCATCAGATAGCATTTTAGCCGAGAGTTTTGCATCTTCTTGAGGCGTATCTCCTCGAGATCGTGTTCCAGCAATAGGATATGTTTCAATTCTTTTTCCTTGTATTTTTGCAATCATTTCAGGGGAAGACCCAATCATTTTTCTCTCATCAAAATGGAGAAAAAACATATTTGGAGAAGGGTTGAGTTTTCGTAATTGTTTATAAAACTCTATTTCACTTCCATCTATTTCATATTCAAATTTTCGAGAAGGCACTATTTGAAAAATATTTCCTGCGACAATTTCTTTTTTGCATTCATCTATCATTTTGTCCATTTCTTCATCTGATGAACTTATTGTTCTATTTTTTCCTTGGAGACATTGTTCTGTTTTTTCATCAGATATATTTTCTTGTAATATTTCTAAAACTTTTTCAAATCTGTCTTCTTCGGTAAAGACATATTCAAGTTCTTCAGTTTTTCTATTATAAATCAATCCATCTAAAAACAATCCAAACTCTGCATCATAAAAATCTTTATGTGATTGTAATGTGAGAGATGGTTCAAGATATCGCACTGCTTCAAAGTTTATATGCCCAACAAGTCCTCCAACAAATCCTTTTTCTCGAGAATTGGCAACAAGGTTTTGATACGGTTTAAATTGTTCTTCAAGCCATTGTAACGGTTTTTCATGCGTTCCTAATGATTTTCCATCGATAAATATTTCATTGTTTTTTATTGCAAATATTTTTTTAGGAGCAAATCCTAAAAAAGATGAATGGTTCCATTCATCATCTCCAAGACTTTCTAAGAAGAAAAAGTTTTTTTCTTTTTGGGAGATTTTTGTAAAGAGTTCAAAAAGGGTTGGGTGATTTTCTATTATTTTTCGTCTGATTTTTAATGGAGAACTTTCATCACTTTTTAAAAACTTTTTTTCTTGTAAATGAGACTCTGCAATAATAGCTCGTAAAATTTCTTCGGCGGTATCGGCAGAAAATCCGAGTTTTTCTGCAAGTTCTCGCTTTTCTGCAATCATCTCTTTTTCTCTTTTTTCATCAAAAATTTTCATATTGTTTTCTTTCTTCCATAAAACAACACTTTCAACCAGTTTCAGCCGTTGAATAATGAAATTAAATATTTGAGAATCTATTTCATCTATATTTTTTCTAATATCTGATAAATTCATATTATTTTATTTTTTAAAGGTTGCAAGAAAAGTTTGTAAAAAGTATATCATAAAAATATTTTGTAAATAATAATTATTATATTTTTATATATAAGAAAAATATTGTATTTTTTCTCTAAGATTATTTATATGTTCTGTTTGTAAAAACTCTGGTTTAATATTAAGATTTGCATCGAGGACATTCCAAGAAATTTTTTTCAATTCATTTTCTGCCAATTTCCCAGAAAATTTTTCAATATTTGTTTCATCAGTTTCGACAATGAAAAAAAATTCTATTGTTACATCACTATTTTCAGACCATCGAAATTCATGAACACATGCCAAGTTTTTTATTTCACATTCAATACCCAACTCTTCAAAAAGCTCTCGTTTTAAGCATTGTTTTAAATTTTCGCCGTTTTCAATTTTTCCTCCTGGCAAGCTCCAAAATGTGCTACCATGATGCTGAACCGTTAATAATTTATTTTCAGAATTGAAAATAATAGCTCTACATGTAATATTCATAAAAAATTAGAAAAAATAATATACTTACTATAACGAAATATGACTTCTTCATACAATGAAAAACAAGGGAAAAAAAATAAAAAAGTATTATTTGTCTCGTTTGTTGTCTCGATTTTTTTAGTTATCATAAAATCTATTTTTGGAATATTATCAGGATCTCTCTCTCTTCTTTCTTCTGCTTTGGATAGTTTTATGGATGCAATATCGAGTGGAATAAATTATTTTATTATGCATCATTCATCAAAACCTGCAGACAAAGAGCATCCGTTTGGGCATGGGAAATTTGAAGCATTTAGTTCATTACTTCAATCTCTTCTCATTTTTATTGGAGCAACTCTTCTTATTCTCTATTCTATTTCTCTCCTTTTTTCATATTTTTTTTCTCAATATATTGAGACAAAAACAGATATTACTTTCTGGACTTTTGC
>CAMZLA010000046.1 GCA_947311665.1 uncultured Candidatus Altimarinota bacterium
ACTCCATTAAGAACAATTACTGGTGCTGTTGGTCCTAAAACAGATAGTACTGTTGGATCTGTTATCTCTGAGACTGTAGATAATATACAAAACAGTTTATTTTCAAAAATCTTTGGGAAAGATAATTTTGGAGGATTAAGGGCTTAAATTAATTATTTTAAAAAATCCTTCACAAAAAAAAGAACTGATATTCATCAGTTCTTTTTTTATATATCTTCTTACATCTTCTTACATCTTCTGTTTCTGTTCTTTCGCAAATTTCTATCGAATACTTAATGAAACCATCATTGCATATTCTGCTCGAGAAATAACCATTCCAGGATTAAATTGCCCACTATTGTTTGAAACCATTCCTTTTTCTTTTGCCCAAGCAATATATGGAGCATACCATTCATTAGAATTTACATCTATAAATCCACTATTTCCAGAATATTTTGAAATATCTACTCCTTGTGCTCGTGCTACCATTGCCAATGCTTCTACTCGTGAAACTCCTCGTTCTGGATGATATGAACCATCGGCATATCCTTGAATTAATCCTGCTCGTCGAGCTGATACAATATATGGAGCATACCATTTATCTGCTTGAATATCTGTAAATGGAGTGCTTGCTACTTTATTGGTATAAAGACTATATGTTTTTACCAATACTTTTGCTGCTTCTGCTCTATTAAAAACTTCATCTGGCTGAAAATTGTTTCCTGTTCCCAATTCTCGACCATGAACAATACATCGTTTTGTTAAATCTAAAATATATTCTTTTGCCCAATGCCCTTCAATATCTCCATATGTTTTTTCTGTGTTATGTGTTCCATCTAAAGAAACTTCTCCTTTTCCACATGCATTAATTTTTGCAAGAGGGGCTGGTGTTGCAATTGCAATTTGTTCGTTTGGAAGAATTGGTGGAGTTGTTACTTCGTTATAATAATTATAATAATTTATTTCTTCATTATTTGTTATATCAACTCGATATAATGTTGTTACTGTTCCTCTATATCGTTCTCCTGTTGCAGAAAGTTGAATGATATTTGAACCTTTTCTTGTTATTTCAGAAGGAATAGAAAGAGCTGTTACAATATATCCATTTGCAGATGGTGAAACACTTACAGGAACTCTATGACCATTTATAGAGATGGATACAGTATTCACATCAATATTTTGAGAAGTAGTGAATTGAACAGAGTCTAATGTATCAATTATTGAATTTTTAGAAGGGGATACAATATTTATATCTGGTCGAATAGTATTTAATAATGTAAAAGCCATTGATCCAGCACCACCACCAGTTCCTCGAAAACTGCTAATTCCACCACCACCACCTCCGTTATTTCCTCCTGAAGAAATAACAGTTGTTGGAAGTGGAGTTGTTACAATCGAACTTCCATAACTCGCAAACGATTGACTAACCGGAAGGGCTATAAATATTCCCATTGCAATGCTTGCAATTATTTTTTTTGAAATATGAGTTTTTTGCATATAAATATATAATAATAAATAGATAATCTCTCTGTCTATATTGGTATTGTTTATATTTTCTATTATTATTTTTACCATTTTAAAAAATAAATAACAAGAAGTTTTTCGAACATGAACATTCAAGGTTATATTAGACCACTTTGTAATGAAAGTTTGAAAGTTTGAAAGTTCTAAAATAAATATTGAATAATTTCCGCCATTATTGTATATTTAAAGATTTTATTTAAGAGAGTATAAAATTTTTCAAAATTTTGAAAAATATACAAAATATGTAATACTGTTAAACATACTTTATTCTTTATTCTTTCTCTTTTTAAAATGAAAACTCCAACATCTCTTCTCTCGCCAATATATGCTTATTTATATGCTCATTTCTCATATATCTTTTTTTGTGTTTCTTTTATAGTTTGTCTTCTGTCTTCATCAGCTTCAGTTTTTGCTATTAACAGTAATGATATTATTTTTAATGAAATAGCATGGGCAGGAAGTTCTGTTTCTGGGGCAACTGATGAATGGATAGAATTACGCAATATGACAGATTCTGATATTAATTTATCTGGATTTTCTATTACTCGATGGAGAAGTACGGGAGGAGGAAGCGAACAAACACTTCTTATATTTTTATCAGGAAATGTAATTCCAGCTCATGGTTTTTTTCTTATTTCAGAGCGTGATATCTCTGATGGAGATATATCTGCATTGCAAATTTCTCCTGATGTAAAAAATAACATGGTATTGCATGATACTTCGTTTCAATTGAAATTATATGATAATAATCAAAATATTATTGATATTGCAGGAGATAAAGGTTCTCCATTGAGAGGATATAATTCGGGAGGAATAAAATCGTCAATGTCTCGTATTCCAGATAATTCATCAGATGGAACAGTGAAAGAAAGCTGGTTTACTTCGCAACTTTCATTCCAATTAAATAATCCTGATGAAAATTTCGGAAGCCCTGCCAATTCATCAACCTCTTTTGTAAATGCTTTTCCAGAAGTTGTATATGAAGATGGAGAAGATGATGATGTAAACGGCTGGACAATTTATGATAATAATCCTGCAACAGCGAGCATTACAACTTCTGCTGGTTCAGTTCTCATCAATGGAGAAGTTATGCAAAAATATTATTTTTCAGAATCTTCTTCATCGGCACAAGCAGATCCATCTAATGGAACGGCTGTAAAATTGGCAGGATTGCAAAATACTACTCATTTCAATGCTTCATTTTCTTTTACAACAACCGATGAGAAATTCACTATTTACATCAGAGTAAAAACAAAAAATAATGGGTTTCGTTACCTCGAATATACTCCAGGAGATGTAAGCTGGTTAGGACAGGATTATAGTTCAAATCACTCTTGGATAGGTGATGACGATTATATTCATCATTATTTGGGGGTTGATGCAAACGATGGAAACTGGCATACTATATATCGAAATCTTCAAGATGATTTATCCGATGGAAATGCTGGAGAAGAAATTGAATATGTAGAGGGTTTTTATGTGAGAATGACAGGAAAGGTTGATAATCTAAAATTATTAACAGAATAAAAATATGAAAAACATATTGATTTTGAATTGGAAATGTATTTCTCATCCTCAGGCAGGAGGAGCAGAAATTGTTACTCATGAAATTGCAAAACGAATGGTTCAAGCAGGAGATGAAGTAACAATGATTGTTGCTCGTCCAGAAAAAAATGGGAAAAAACTTCTGAAAGAAGAAATGATAGATGGAATACAAATAATAAGAACAGGAGGACGATTTTCTCATTACTGGAAAACATATCAATATTATAAAAAAAATTATAAAGAAAAATTTTCTCATATTGATGTACTTATTGAAGAAGTAAATACAATCCCCTATTTCTCGAAATTTTACACTCAAAATACACACGCAAAAAACCCAGAAATTTCTCAAAAAAATAAAAAAAATAGCCAGATACAACATTTTTATTTCTATCATCAACTCGCACGAGAAGTCTGGTTTTATCAAATGCCTCCTGTTATTTCTCACATAGGATATGTGCTAGAAAAAATATATACAAAATTTCTTGCAAAAAATTCTGAGAAAAAAATGCAAAAAAATATTATTACTATTTCAAATAGTACCAAACAAGACTTGATGAAATATGGATTTCAAGAAAAAAATATTCAAATTATTCGAGAAGGAATAATGAATGAACCACTTACAACAATTAATTTTGAAAAAAAAGAAAAGAAATTCTCTGTGCTATTCCATTCAGCATTACGAGAAATGAAACGGCCAGATCATGCAGTAGAAAGTTTCTGTTTATTTCTGAAAAAACTTTCATCGGAAGAGAAAAAAAATGTGCAAATGTGGGTTTCTGGAGGGGGTCCGTTGAAAGAAAAATGTGAAGAAATTTCTGAACAATATAACGCAGAAAAACAGATCACTCTTTTTGGACGAACAACCGATGAACAAATGCATAATTTGATGAAACGAGCAAGTTGTTTAGTGGCAACCAGTGTAAAAGAAGGGTGGGGACTTATTGTTACAGAAGCAAATTCTTTTGGAACACCTGCCATTTCATATGATGTAGACGGTTTGAGAGATTCCACAGCACTTGGAAAAGGATTTATTTCGGAAGCAAGTCCAGAAAAAATGGCAGAAAAAATATATGAAATGTATACAATTTTTTCTCAGAATAAAAAACAATGGGAAAAAATGTGCGTGAACGCCCTTGAAAGCACTCGAGAAATTACTTTTGACAATTGCTATAATGAT
>CAMZLA010000047.1 GCA_947311665.1 uncultured Candidatus Altimarinota bacterium
GCAGAAGAGAGTTGTGCTTGTAGGGATTTATTGTTGTTTCTAAGATATGTTATTTTTCTATTTGATTCTGCAATATTATTATTGTTACTTCTTATAGCACTTGTTTGGTTAGTCTTAATGCTATTGCTTAGCTTTTGTTGAGATTTTTTTATATTCTTTCCAACATTTTCTACTTGTATTACTCGTGGAATTGGATATGTTTCTGCAGACCGTTGTTGTGGTGTTATTGGAGCTGTCATTTTGTTTTATTTTTATTTTTTAAAATTTTTAAATTTTATTTTTTGTTTCCTCTTCAAAAAATTGTAAGACATACTTAGCAAAAGAATTTTGTTTTTTGAGTTCTGATATTTCCATTTTTTTTGTTCTGGCTTCATCTTTGAGAGCCAGTTCCATTTGTCGTAAAAATTTCACTCTTTCTGCATCTTCTTGTGTTGGTGGCCAGCTCATTTTTTTTAAATAAAAGAATGTTTTCATATCATTATACCAAAGAAAAAAATAAAACACAAAGTTTATTGATTTGAATATTCTTTTTTTGTAGACTGTCTACAGTTTAAAAAAATTTATTATTATTCAATGAAAGGATATTTGATTTTAGCCGATGGAAAGAAGTTTGAGGGAGAACTTTTTGGGTCTCGCTCTGCAACCTCAGGAGAAGTTGTGTTTTCTACGGCAATGGAAGGATATGAACAAAGTATTACAGATCCCAGCTTTAAGGGGCAAATCTTAACTTTTACATATCCCATGATTGGGAATTATGGAATTCCAAGTGAAGAAAGAGATGAGTTTGATATTTTGAAATATTTTGAAGGAGATGAGCTTTCTGTAAAAGGAGTTGTTGTTTGTGAATATTCAGAAGGGTTTTCTCATTATAGAGGAGTGAAAAGTTTTTCTCATTGGTTAGAGGAAAAAGGAGTAAGTGGGATTTCAGGAATAGATACACGAGCATTAACAGAATATTTGCGAGAAAATGGTTCTCAGCTAGGACAAATTGTTCCAGAAAATATTTCTCCACAAGATTTTTCTACCATAGAAGATCCAAATGAATATAATATTGTCGCATCGGTTTCAACACCAAAAGAAAAAGTGTATACACCAAAAAATAAAAAATATTCTGTTGCTGTTTTCGATTTTGGAGTAAAGAATAATCAAATTCGAGAATTTTTAAAAAGAGGTATCGAAGTTGTTTTATTACCGTGGGATGCAGATATTACTTCTCGTCTCGATGAATTTGATGGGATTTTTCTTTCTAATGGTCCTGGTGATCCAGAAAAAGTTATTGGAAAAGTGCAGAAAAATATTATTGCAACACTTGAAAAAGAAATGCCATTGTGGGGGATTTGTTTAGGGAATCAGCTTTTGGCATTGGCTGTTGGAGGAAAAACTAAAAAAATGAAATATGGAAACAGGGGAGTTAATCAGCCATGTAAAGATGTTAAAACTGGTCGATGTTTTATTACTTCACAAAATCATGGATTTGAAGTCGATAAAGATTCTTTGCCAGGCGGTTGGTCTGTTTGGTGGGAAAATTTAAATGATGGGTCTACGGAAGGAATTATTCATGAGAATTTACCAGCATGTAGTGTGCAATTTCATCCAGAAAGTTGTCCTGGTCCACAAGATGCAAATGTTTTATTTGATGAATTTGTAGCTGTTTTAGAGAGCAATAAAAAATAAAAAAATTATTCATTATTCATTTCAACATGTCTCCTTTATATTTATATTATAGTTTATTTCTATTCTCTATTATAGCGAGTGTGTTCATTGTTGTAAGAAAAATCGTTTCAGAACATAATCATTCTAAAAAACAAATGCATATTGCATTACAAAAAGCGAAAGAATTTTCTGTTGTTTCTGAAGCACAAAATAATAATGGAGAAAATATAAGTGAAGAAGTGAATGGGAAAAATGGGGAAAGAAGAAAAAAATCCTCATCTTTTCATCAAAAAACAGTAGAGAAAAAAGCATTATCATCAGAACTGCAAAGAGAAATTAATCAGCTTTTAAAAAAAGCAGATACTTTTCTAGCACAAAAAGAATATGAAGAAGCTGAAAAAACATTAATTCAATTACTTTCTTACGATCAAAAAAATAAAGAAGCATTATTGAAAATATCAGAAGTATATCTCTCTCTTGAATCTTATTCTCGTGCAATATTTTTTCTCGATCAATATGCAGAATATCACGGTGAAAATGCTGTTTTTGTAAGTAATTATGGTCTGGCTCATTTTTATAAAAAAGACTTTGAAACAGCTATACAATATTATTCAAAAGCAATTGATCTCGATTCAAGTAATCATGTTCGATATGCAAATTTGGGTGAAGTATTTTTTATATTAGAAAATTATTCTGATTCAGTGAAATGCTATATTGAAGCATTGCGTCTTGCTCCTCGGAATATTGAATATCATAGACATATTGCAGATGGGTTTCGTCTCAATAATGCATTTTCTGAAGCAAAAAAATGGTATGAAAGAATTTTGAAAATTTCACCATATGATCAAGCGACTCAAAAAGAATTAGAAAAATTAAAAGCATTGGGGTTTTAAAAAATAATACAAACATATTTATTAGGTAATATGTTTACATTGTTTATGTGTTTATATGTATTGACGAGTTGATATATTTAAGTGTATTGTTGTGATATCTCTATTCTTTTATTATTTTATATGGGATTTTCACCAGATTTACAGCTGCGAGAGCATTTAGCTCTTTCTTATCCAGAACTTGAAGAGTTTAATTTAGAGCTGAAAAAAGAACAATTATCGGGAAAAAGTGATGATTATTTTGAAAAAAAAATAACTGACTTTTTAAAAAATGAAAAACGAATAAAAGCAGTAACTGTTGCATTTTCTGATTTAGAAGGGAAATTGCAAATGCTCGATTATGATAAGAAATTTTTTCTAGATTCTATAGAAAATTTGACTTTTGATGGTTCTTCAATTAAGGGTTTTACAGATTTAGGTTCATCAGATTTACGATTGGCAGTAGATTTTTCTTCATTTCGATTGTTACCAGCAGATATTTTTGGAACAGGAAAAGCATTGCTTTTTGCAAATGTACACGATGTAGATGGGTCGCAATTTGAATCTGATTTTAGAGGAATGTTGCAAAATAAACTCAAAGAATTGAAAGATGTTGATGGTTATGATTTTCTTGTTGCTCCAGAAGTAGAAGGGTTTTTATTGAAAGGTCAAGATGCTGAACAAAATTATGCTTGTCAGGGCTTTGAATTGGCAACAAAAGGAGGATATTTCAACGCATTGCCACAAGATGATTTACGAAAGTTTATAGATACAGTTGCAGAAGTTCAGCGATCTCTTGGGTTTGAAAATGAAAAAGATCATGGAGAAGTTGCACCTGCTCAATTTGAAATTAATTTTAAATATACTCAGGCTCTTATTACTGCTGATGAAATTTTATTGTATAAGCTTGTTGCTCGACAAGTTGCAAAATTGATGGGATTTACTGCTACTTTTTTACCAAAACCAATATCTGGAATAAATGGTTCAGGTATGCACATAAATATGAGTGTAACAAAAAATGGTGAGAATATTTTTTATGAAAAAGATGGAGAAGATAATTTATCTGAATTTGGGCAAAGTTTTTGTACAGGGTTATTACATCGAGCAAAAGAAATGAATGCAGTATATTGCCCTTCTGTAAATTCTTTTCGTCGATTAGATCCAAATTTTGAAGCTCCAAATGCAATACAAAAATCTGCTCGAGATAGAGGGTCTATTGTTCGAATTCCACTGGGAAATAAAAAATCTGCACGAATAGAAATGCGTCCAGTTTCTCCTGATGCGAATCCATATATGGTTTTTTTCTTATTTTTGATTGCTGGTTTAGAAGGAGTATCTGCAACGAAAACAGAATTGAAAGAAATGCGAGATTTTAGAGAACGAAAACCAGTTAAAAAACTCTATGGAAATTTTAGTGATGCTCTTTCAGGGTTTAAAACTTCGAAATATATGCAAAAAACATTGGGAACAAAAGCTCATGAAAAGTTTTATGAAATAAAAAAAGAGGTGGTAGAACGAGCACCACGGGGATTGGGAAATAAAGTGAAAATTGGAGAGGTTATTTTCCATCATGAAGTAACAAATCAAATTTTATGGAATAATTTTTAATAATATTTTTCAAAAATACCACTCTATAAATGTCCATTAATCCAATATTTAGCAAAAAAACATTTGTAAAACGGATGTATAAAAAAAGAAGTAAGAGCATATGCTCTTACTTCTTTTTTTTAAATTTATATTTTTTAAAAAATATAAATTATGATTTTTTTGGTTTGTTTTGCAGTGCTTGAGCAGCAGCTCTTGCTTTGGCAAGTTCATCTTGTTCTTTTGCTCTCACTTCTCCACTAGTAAGTTCTGCTTCCAGTTCTTCCCATTCTTGGTGATGTGTTCCTTGAAGTCCATCAAGTTGTTCTTTATGTTTTATATCAAGTTCAGAAAATTTTTGTTTTTCTTCGCTTAAAATTCTAATAAGTTCATCAACTTGAAATTGTGTAAGTTGTGGAACTGCCCCAATTATTCTTTTTTTCTCTTCTTTTGTAAGGGATATAGATCCTGCTAAAAGTTTTAAAAATAATTTTTCATCAAATTGTAATTTATGAGCAGGTAATTTTATTTTTGTTTGAAATCCATCTTCCATTCCAAAAGTTCCAATAGGTTGAGTTACTACTTCTTGAGGAGGCATTGGCGGTTGTGCTGGTTGTTGGGCATATGGATTTTGTCCAGCTTGTTGAGCATATGGATTATATGCCTGTTGTCCTTGAGGAGGCATTGGCGGTTGTGCTGGTTGTTGAGCATATGGATTTTGTCCAGCTTGTTGGGCATATGGATTATATGCCTGTTGCCCTTGAGGTGGAATTGGCGGCTGTCCAGCTTGTTGTCCTTGTCCTTGAGTATATGGATTTTGCCCTTGTTGTCCTCCTTGTGGGTTTTTTCCTGATCCTTGGTGTTGTCCATTGTTTTGATTTCCTACTGGTGGTGTCATAAAAAAATATATAAATAGAAATATTGTTTTCAGTTCATTTTATCATAATATATCATATTATAAAAGGGTAATATTTCACAATAATTTTTTATAAAAAGTTTCTCTTAAAAAGAAAAAAGAAAAAGTTTTGACTTTTCTGTGAAAAAAAGAGATGATTTATTAGCTTTATTTGTAGGGAATAGAGTCTTAGCAATTTTTACATAGTAACTTAATTTTATATACAAATGGCATTTGCAATAATTGAAAACGGAGGAAAACAATATATGGTTGAAGCTGGAAAAACAGTTTTACTTGAAAAGATGGAAGGAGAGGCTGGAGATTCAGTAACTTTCCCATTGGTTGTTCTTACTTCAGAAGAAGGAAAGACAGAAATAGGGGCTCCATATTTAAAAGGAGTAAAAGTTGAAGGGAAGATTGTTGAACAAGGACGGGCAGATAAAATTCGTATTGTTCATAAACAATCGAAAAAAAGAATGCATAAAGTTCGAGGACATAGACAACCTTTTACAAAAGTAGAAATTGTTTCATTATAATTTCTTTAAATATTTTTATAAATATTGAAAACAAAAAAAGCTGATTAATTTTTTTAATCAGTTTTTTTTATTTTGAGTAAAATCTTGGAAACTGATATTATGCATATAATATAATAAATTTTTATGGATAAAGCACTGTTGATAGATATATCGCCTCCTCAAATTACTTCCGATGAAGATATTAAGGCAAGAAAATATGAATTGAAAAGTTTAGTTTCTACATATGGGAAATTTAAAATTTTAGATGTTTGGGGAAAAAAAGCAGATCCTGATATGAAATTATTTTTACGAAAAGGATTACTTGATGAAGCGATAGTATATTGTCGAGAGCATAAAATTACCCATCTGGTATTAGGAAATATTTTAAAACCTCGACAGATTTGGGAATTATCAGAATTATTTAGAGAAGAAAATGTTATTGTTTGGGATAGAGTAGACTGTATTTTAAATATTTTTTCTTTGCATGCTCATTCAAGTGAAGCAAAATTACAAATTCAATTAGCAAAAATTCGTCATATGGGACCGCGAATTTTTGGAATGGGAGATGAGCTTTCTCGTCAAGGAGGAGGAGGAAATACGACACGAGGGCAAGGAGAAACAAATACAGAAATAATGAAACGACATTTGAGAAAAGAAGCACAACATATTGAAAAAAAATTGGAGAAAGTAAGAAGAACAAAATGTCTTCATCGGCAGAATAGAAAACGACAAGGAAAGGAAACAGTTGCTCTTGTTGGTTATACCAATGCAGGAAAAAGTACTATTATGAATAGAGTAAGTAAAAAAGGAGTAGAGGTAAAAGATGCCTTATTTCAAACATTGGACACGCGAATAGGGAAAATGTTTTTACCAAAAACTTTTCGAGAAATTTTTATTTCTGATACTATTGGATTTATTTCAGATTTACCTCCTCAGCTTATTGCTGCTTTTCAATCTACTCTTTCCGAAAGTATCTATGCCGATTTATTGCTTCATGTCGTAGATATTTCTGATGAAAGATGGAAAGATAAAATTGATATAGTCGATGATATTCTAAATAAATTGGAGATAGGGGATAAACCACAAGTTTTAGTGTGTAATAAAATAGATATGCTTTCTTCTGCAGAAAAAATAATTCGAGAAAAATATATTATGAAAGAATATGCAAAAAGAAATCCTGTTTTTGTTTCTGCTCATGAAAATTTAAATATGGAAAGTCTGCAAAATATAATTGATGAAAAAATACCAAAAGGGCATTTTGATTCTTCATCATGTTATAATTCATAAATTCATAGCAAGTTATGGCATTTAAATTCTATAAAAAAAACACAGAAATATTTCTGTGTTTTTTATATATATTGTAATGTGTTTTTTATAAGTTTTTTATAAAGTTATAAAAATTTATTATTTATGATTGTGATGATTGCATTGCATATCTGCAAATGTTTTTCCAGTCATATGGAAACCTGTAATTTTCATATGCTCGAATTATTGTTGCAAAAATTGACCATGGAGTTGTTTTGTAATACATGAATACATTTCCATTTTCAAGATTTGGATTATAGTTTTCAATATTTTCTAATGGAAAATCATGAGAAATGATAGGGATTACTCCTTTTGATAATGCATATGTTACTTGAGAAATCGTTTCTTGGTCTTTTGAAAAAGTCATTAAAATATCTGCTACATCATATGCGTCTCTATATTCTTCTTCTGAAATAATTGTGCATAAGGCAGAGTGATCATCAGCAAATGCCTCTGCAATATCTTTATATACGCTTGACGCATTGGCTCGAATAACAATTTGGAATCCCATATCAGAAAGACCTGGCAATAAATCAGTCCAAATATTGGCTCCATTTTCTTCAAAAAGTGGAGTTGTAATGAGTACAATGAAATGGTTTTTATCTTCATATAAACCATGTTTTTTTTGAAACTTTTCCTTAATAGTTAGTGATCTTCGTTTCGGTTTTTCTTTTTTTGAAACAATTGTTCTTTCTGCTGTCATAGAAGTTGTTTTGGCCATAGAAATATTTATGTTAGATTCTTTTTGTGTTTATATCTTTTTTGTTACCCTCTTTTTGTGTTAGAGTTCATATAATTCTATCAGAAAAAATAATTATCATCAATTATCTGCTCTTGAAAATATTTTATTAATCTTTTAAACATGGTAAAAAAAAATAAAAAAATATTGCTGTTAGATATTTCTCATCTTTTTTTTCGTGCTTTTTATGCATTTCCTCGAAATTTAACAGATCCAGATAAAAAACCTATAAATGCTCTGTTTGGAGTTGCTCAAATGCTTTTAACAGCAATTGAAAAAGAAAAACCTGATTATATTTTTGGAGGGCAGGATTTATCGAAAAAAACGGTGAGAGCAGAAAAAATGCCAGAATATAAAGGGCATCGTCCAGATCTTGATGATGATTTACGGCAACAAATCCCAAGGATTTATGAATTTTTTACAGCTTTAGATCTTCCATATTTTTCTTTAGAAGGATATGAAGCTGATGATATAATAGCATCAATTGCAGAAAAATATCGTGGAAATGAAAATTTTGAAGTAGAAATTTTAACAGGAGATGCCGATGCTTTCCAATTAATTGGAGAAAATATAACAGTTTTAAAGCCGTTGAAGGGAGAAAATATTAAATATGATGCAGATGTATTATTTGAAAAAAAATCATTATACCCAAATGAGATAGCCGATTTCAAAGGAATGGCAGGAGATTCTTCTGATAATTTAAAAGGAGTAGCAGGAATTGGGGAGATTGGAGCAACGAAACTTATTAGAAAGTTTGGAAATTTAGAAAAAATTTATGAGGCTCTTGAGAATGATGAAATAACAGGAGCTCAAGCAAAAAAGTTATTAGCAGGAAAAGATGATGCTTTTTTTACGCGAGAAATGGCCGAACTCTATAGAACCTTAGAAATAAAAAATTTTGATTTAGAAAAAGGGAATATTCAAAATTTTTCATTACAAAATGCATGTGAATTTTTTGCAAACATCGGTTCAAAAAGTTTGCAAGCACGCATTCAATCCGTACTAGGAAATGGAGAAGAAAAAATATCTATTCCAGTAAGAGAGAAAAAAAATGAAGAACAAGCAAGTTTATTTTAGGAATATTTTAGAATATTTAAAATTTCAAGCATTTGAGAATATTGAAATAACTCTATTGTTTCTTTTTTTTAAGAAAAATACTCTTGCATATATTCTCTTTTTCTGCCAATATTTTTAAGATTTTTTGAATTATAAATTATTTATTACTTACTTTTATGTCAAATAGGACAAGTTCGCGAAAACATGGAATGGCTGGAATTACAGAACGACGAAAAAAGAGTGGAAGAAGGGCTGATGGAGGGGCTAAAGTTCGTCGACAAAATGCTCGAGCTGCTCAAGTAGCAAGACAAGAAACAATTTCTTCAAGTAAAGAAGCATTTCTTGCTTCTGTGTAAAAAAAATAATATTGTAAAAAAAATCTTTACAATATTATTCTTATTCATTTTTCTTTAATTTTTTTGTTATGAATTTTTCTCAAAAGGTTTCATTGTTTCTCGTTTCTCTTTTTGGAGGATTATTTCTTTTCTCTCTTTCTGTTCAAGTTTCTCTTGCAGCACCTGCTGATGAAATTGTTATACAAAATCCAGCAGAAAACTTAACATCTGATGTAAGTAATCCATTCGGAACAGGAGAAAAAATTAAACCTGATGCTGCTCGAGATGGAGATCTGCAAACTTCTTTTATTGGGATTGTAAATTATCTTTTACTTTTCCTTGGTCTTCTTCTCTTAATTATTATTATTTATGCTGGAGTCTTGATTATCTTGAGTGATGGAGAAGAAGATGCTGTTTCAAAAGGACGAAAAATGATTATGTATGCTTTAATTGGGGTTGTGATTATTGTTCTTTCTTACACTATTGTTAACTTTATTGCAGATGTTGCAAATGGAGGAAAAGATGAATAATAAGAAAATATTAAGAATAATAAAATATATATAGTTATTATTTTATAAAGAAAAAAGACTTCATCTTTTATGTGAAGTCTTTTTTCTTTATAAAATAATAACTATATATATTTTATTATTCTTAATATTTTCTTATTATTCATCTTTTCCTCCATTTGCAA
>CAMZLA010000048.1 GCA_947311665.1 uncultured Candidatus Altimarinota bacterium
AAAAACTCACTGACTCATCATTTTTTTTCTTCTTTCCACCACCGCTCGTTCCAATGCCTGAAATGTAGAAATTTCATTTTGTTCTAAAAAAGTTTCTGCTTCTTTTTTTGCATCAACAACCAATCTTCCGTCCATCATTGTTGCCATTTTAAGATCTGGAATTCCACTTTGTTTCAGTCCAAAAACTTCTCCAGCTCCTCGCAAATGCATATCTATTTCTGCAAGCTCAAATCCATTTTGAGTTTTTTCCATTGCTTGCAATCGTGCATTTTGGTTTTGTTTTGTAGGACAAAGAAAACAATATGATTTATGTTTCCCTCTCCCCACTCGTCCACGAAACTGATGCAATTGAGATAATCCAAACCGCTCTGCGCCTTCTATCATCATAATTGTTGCATTGGGAACATCTACTCCAACTTCTACAACTGATGTTGCAACTAAAATATCAAATTTCTTTTCTTTAAAATCATTCATTATTTCATCTTTTTCTTTTGCTTTCATTTTCCCGTGTAATAAACTCACTCGTTTATTTGGGAAAATATGCTCACTTAAACGAACATATTCTTCTGTTGCCGATTTCAATTCATCAAAATGTTCCGATTCTTCTACCAAAGGACAAATGATGAACACTTGCCGTCCTTTTTCAATTTCTGTTTCAATAAAAATTTCTACCGTTCGCCGTTCAGATGGAGTAATAACCTTTGTTTCTATTGGTTTTCTTCCTGGTGGCAATTCATTTAAAACTGATAAATCTTGATCTCCAAATGCAACAATTGCTAAACTTCGAGGAATGGGCGTGGCTGACATTTGTAAAAAATGAGGGGATCCTTTTTGTAATAATTTTTCTCTTTGAATAACCCCAAACCGATGCTGTTCATCTATAATTACTAAACCAAGATTATTGAACACAACCCATTCTTCGAGCAAGGCATGAGTTCCTACTAAAACATCAATTTTTTTTTGTCGTAAATCTTGTAAAATTTTTTCTCTTTTTTTTCCTTTCACAGAACCAGATAAAAATTCAACAACTACAGCTGATGAATTTTCATAAAAAAGTTCAGATTGTCCTGTTTGAATATGTAATAATTTTTTATTATTTTCATCAGTTTCATCAGTTTCATCAGTTTTATTTTTTATATTTTTCCATTTTTTCCAAAACCCTTTTTTTTCTGCTTCCTTTAAAAATTCTTCAACTCCTTTTTTCAATTGTGAAGCTAAAATTTCTGTAGGAGCAAGCAAAGCAACCTGATATCCCGCTTGAATAATTGGTAATAATGCACAAACTGCAACAAGAGTTTTTCCACTTCCAACATCACCCTCTAAAAGGCGTTGCATTGGCACATCTTTTTCATAATCTGTAAACATTTCAAACATAGAAATTTTTTGTGCATTTGTTGGTGTGAAAGGTAATGTTGCAAAAAAATCTTTTATCATTTCCGAGTTGAGAGGAATGGGAACAATATTTTTTTCTTGTCTCCCCTTTTCTTGAATATTTTTTTTCTTTTGTAATGAAACAAGCTGTAAAACAAAAAGTTCTTCAAATGCAAATGTTTTTCTTGCAATATCTAAAGATTGAACATTTTTTGGATAATGTAAAATTTCTATTGCTTCTCGTCGGTCAAGTAATCCCTTTTTCTTTCTTATTTCCTGAGGAATGATATTGGGAATATTTATTTTTATTCGTCCTTTTTTCCTAATGAGAGGTAATACTTCTTCATGAATTTTTCTAAAAATCCATTTTTGTTTTAAAAAATAATGTTCTGCATAAATAGGTGCAAGTCCTTCACTCAATTCTCCATCATATATTTGAACATCGGGGCTTTGTAAAGAAATTTTCCCATATCCCAATTTTGCTTTTGCAACCACCATTACTTTTTGCTGCAATGGTAAAGTATGTTCTTTCCCCTTAGCATTGAACCAAACACATTCAATAGATTGTTTCGATGAATCTTCTATAAAATTTGCTTTTACCAAAGAAAACCCATTTGGTGTTTTTTCTCTGCGAACCGATGAAAAAATTCCGAGTAATACATTTTTTTTATCAGCTCTTATTTCTGAAAGTTCTGTAATAGAAGACCTGTCTTCATATTCTCGTGGGAAATAAAGGAGAAAATCTTCTATAGTAAAAATCCCCATTTCTTCTAAAAGAGCAAAATGTTTTTTTGTTGTTTTTAAAACATTTTTTACCGATGAAAGAATTGTGAGAGACATATAAAACTGATAAACTTTTTATATATAGAATACTATACCAACAAAGGTATGTCTCTTTCAAATTTTAATATTTTTTTCAATGCATTACTCTCCACGACAACAACAAAAATCTCTACAACAAACTCAAAAAAAACAATGGTGGAAACTCATCATTTGGGCAATAGTTCTTTGTCTTTTTTATTTCGCATGGAGCTCATATTCCTATTCATCAGATATAAAAAGTACAGTTTCTGAAATAGAAAACTTTTCATATTTCACCATAGAAAGTGGAGATGTACCAAAAAAAATTTCTAAAAAATTGGAAGAACAAAATTTCATTGTTTCATCAGCAAGTTTTATAAAATATTTAACAGAAAACAATCTTGATGTAAAACTTTATAATGGAAGATATTCACTTTCTCCCCATTTAACAATTCCTGAAATTGTAGAAATTTTAACGACTCCAGCAGAGTTCATTTCAATAACAATTCCTGAAGGATTAACGCTTGCCGAAATAGATAAAAGAATGAGTGATAAAGGATATTTTAAAGAAGGAGAATTTTTAAAATGCATAACATCAGAATGCTCGTTTCCTTCTTTCTCTTTTCTCCCTTTAAAAAGAAGTGATTATGAAGGATATTTTTTCCCTGCAACATATTCTATAAAAGACTCAGAACTCAGTCCAAAAACTCTTGCTCAACAAATGCTTTCTGCATTTCAGCAAAGAATTATAAAACATAATCTCGATTCTGATGAAAAAAGAAGCAGAGAAGATATTGTTATAATGGCGTCTCTTATAGAAAAAGAGTCGAGTAGTCATGAAGGTGATGAATCGGCTATGATTTCAGGAATTTTATGGAATAGAATAGATAGAAAAATCCCATTAGGAGTCGATGCTTCTACTCGATATGCATTGCAAAAAGATTCGAGTGCTTTAACAAAAACAGATTTAAATCATGAAGGAGAATTTAATACCAGAAAACATAAAGGACTTCCTCCTCATGCTATTTCAAATGCAGGAGATGCTTCATTGAATGCTGCACGAAATCCGAAAAAAACAGACTATCTTTTTTATTTACATGATAAAAATGGTATTATTCATTATGCAAAAACAAATGCTGAACATGAAAAAAATAAACGAATTTTTTGTGGAAGCAGTTGTGAATAAATATTTCTTATAAATATTTTAGTTTTATATTTCACTTTTTCTCATTATGACAATTTTTACATATTATATTTTTTTCACACTTTTTGTTTCTCTTTTTCTTTCTGTTGCTCTTTGGGGAATAGGAAATAAAAAAGAATATAAATTATATAAAAAGCATATAAAATTACGAAAAAATTATTTTTTACTGTTTACTCTTACCGCATTATTTTTGTTATGGATGAGTATAAGAAATTTTATTTCTGGAACAAGCGAAATAATTTTTTATTCTGTTCACGCTATAATTTTTATTGGATTTTTAGGATTTTCAATAAAAAAATTATGGG
>CAMZLA010000049.1 GCA_947311665.1 uncultured Candidatus Altimarinota bacterium
GATAAAGGACAAAACTTTCAGAAAGATAAACTCAATAACTTCTTGAAATCAAAAAATCTAAAACTTCCAGATAATGTGGAGATAAATAATGTTCGTAGAATTAATCTAATGAATAATAAATATTATGATAACTCTAATAATCTCTGGAAAGATCTTGAAGAAATAAATAAATAATCTTTAGAGAATTCTCCATAGAGCCTTGTAAATCCTTTTTGATAGGCAGTGAGCGAAGCGACGACAATATCCGATGAAAATCCAACTACTCGAACAGTGTTTCTTATAATTTTATTTTTCTGGCAATGAAAATGTAATAATTTCTAAAAATCGTTCAATAGATAATCCTTCATATCGAGAAATTTCTGCAGGAATTACAATATCTGCCCATTCTCTATACATAGAAATTCTATCATGAAGCAACTGAGGATATGACCGACGAAGAGCATCTATTTGATTTTCCCCATCTGTAATAGAAAATGAATTTCCCCAATATACACTTTTAGGTTCGAGAAAAAATTGTTTTTCCATTTCTAAAACTCGTTCTTCTGGAGTATCTAATAGCACAATTAAAAAATTTTCTTGTAAAAATTTATATGTTTCATTTGTATGATAAATAACACTTCCTGTTGTGTCTAAAACAAAGTTTTTATCTGATGTTATATTTGCACTTTTGGTATGTTTTTTTTCCAATTCTAAATATTTTTTACTTCTTTTTTCATAATGATTTTCAAACGGGTATCCCATCCATTTTGCCATTTCTCGCATATCTTTCAATGCTAAATCTTTTTCTATTTCACTATCGACATGTAATGCATTGAAATCTAAATATTTTTCCATTTCATGAGAACGAAAACTTTTTCCTGCATTCGACATTCCGATGAATGCGATATTGAGTGAATTATTTTCTCGTTTTTTATTAAATTCTGATTTTGTAAGTAGCATGCATATATTCTAAAAAAATAAGTAATATTTGTTTTTTATATTTTTTTATATTTGCTTATGTTTTTTTTTATTTATGCTTATAGTCCCAATTCTGCCAATATATCATCTGGATTTTCTTTTTTTGCTGCTTCTTTTTCTGCGGCAATTAATGCTTCTCGTTTTTTTCGTTTCTCTTCATCAAGTTTTTTAATTTCTTCTGGAGAAAGCTCTACTTTTTCTTTCTTTTTTCCATATTTCTTTTCTATTTCTGCCAATTTTTTAATTTCTGTTTCAAGAATATCTCGCAACTCTTGCACCTGTTCTTCTGTCATTACCGGTAATACCTGCAACCAATAATTTCGTTCTTGATTATTCATAGACTTGCTATCCATAATCATTTTTACAAGATCTGGATATTTTTCTTTTGTCTCATCAGGAATAACAACCTTTACATCATCATCTTTTTTTGCGTTTGAATTATCTGCCATGAGAAGTATATTAAATTTTATTTATGTTACTCTCATTGTACTCTATTTATTCATATTTTTCAAATATTTTTAATATTTTTTTTGCTGAAGACTTCCAAGAATATTTCTGTATCTGCTTTCTTCCTTTTTCAATAAGTGTATTTTGCAACAGTGTATCTGATGTCAATTTTTTCATTTGTTTTGCCAGTTCATCAGAATCTGATGGAGTGAAATACAAAGCTGCATCTCCACATATTTCAGGAATACATGATGCATTAGAAGCAATAACAGGAGTATTGAGTGCCATTGCTTCAAGAGGAGGAATACCAAACCCTTCATAGAAACTTGGGAAAATATATGCTGTTGCCTCTTGATATAAAGCCAATAAATCGTTTTCATCAACAAGTCCAACAGTGAGAACTTTTTCTTGCAGATTATGTTTTTTACAATATTCCCAAAATTCTGGATATAATGGATTTTCTTTTCCAGTAATTACCAGTTTATATTCTTCTTTCGTTTCTTGTAAAAATTTATGAAATCCCTTTACCATTCCGTGTAAATTTTTATGTTCACGGTGTTGTCCTGTGTAAAGAAAAAATTTACTATCTATTTTCAATTTTTTACTCACAGGCACCTTTGGTGTCAAAAAATTTAAAAATTCTTCTCCTACGGCATTGTGAGCAATCGTTATTTTATCAGATGAAATTTTTTCATCGGTTACAATATCTTTTTTAGTATTTTCAGAAACGGTGAGAATATGTTTTGAATTTTTGAGTGCATTTCGCAAAATTGCAAAATAGACCATTCGATGAATAAAAGAATTCATTTTTTTTCCAGGAAATTTTGAAAGAGTCAAATCATGCACTGTTACTATAAATTTTCTTTTATAAAAATAGGGGACAGTGAAATGCGGAAACCAAGTCAAGTCGGCATCTATAGAATATAGTTTTTGTAAAAAAGTTGTTTGTTCACCAATACTATAAATTTTTTCATCGGCTAAAATTTTTGTAATATTTTCCGATGGAGGAGTAAAAGCATCAAATTCTTTTTTTGCCAACAGCAAAGTAAATTTCCATGAAGGTTTTTGTTTAAAAAATTCTTTTATAATCTCAAAAGAATATCGTCCAATTCCTGTAAAACGAGGAGAATATAATCTGGCATCTATAAGAATATGCATATATTTTTTAAAATATTAGTTATTATTTACTGTGTGAATATATCACATAGTAAATAATATTTCCAACAACAAACAAGTTACATTACACAATGTATCTTGTGTAACATTGAAGAGTGTTTTTTCTATAACGATAGATAATTTTGTAAATATTAAAAAAAACTCTTACTTTTCTTTTAATTACTATGATAGCATATATATGAAACAGATTATTTCACTTATAAATTTTGTATTTACATTGCAATAATGAGAGATGAACAATATATTGATGGACTAGTAATGAAGGCACAAAATGGAGATGTCGATAGTTTTTCTATGCTCTATGATGAATTATTAGATCCTCTTTATAAATTTTGTTTTTTTCGACTTCCAACAAAAGAATTGGCAGAAGATGTTACCAGTGAAGTTTTTTTAAAAGTATGGGATAAACTGGAAACATATAACAAAGAAAAAGGAATAAAATTTACTTCGTGGGTCTTTAGAATAGCGCAAAATAAAATAATTGATTTTTTTAGAAAAAATAAAGATACATTAGAATTGAAAGAAGAATTAGAAATTCCAGATCCACATTCTGAGAAATCAGAAAAAAAACTTGAAAATAGTTTTTTAAAAAAACAACTTCTTTCAGCCCTTGAACAAATTCCAAAAACACAAAGTGAAGTGCTTATTCTTAAATATTTTTCTCAATTGGAAAACAAAGAAATAGCAGAAATTATGGATAAAAGTGAAACTGCTATACGAATTTTGCAATCTCGAGGATTAAAAGCTATCAGAACTCAATTGCCAGAACTTGAAGAATTTTTATAATTTATACCCTTTTTTCTTAAAAAGTGAAACAATTTCTTTATTTTTTCGTTTAAAATTAGTGAACAGAAGAATATTCTATTAAAAACTTCTTCAAAATAATATTTTTATAAAAACCTTCCTGAAAAACATTTGGTCACAACTTCGGAATAACGCCTCCCCTTCTCCCCTTTTCAAGGAAGAATTGCGAGCTAAAATATATGAAACTTCATCAAAAAATGAAGAAGCTTTTTTTGCTGCATATTCAAAAAAAATAAAAACTCCTACTCCAAACCTCATTCTTTCTATAGAAAAATCAGAATCTATTATTATTAAAATAATAGATTTTTTCAAAAAATTTAATGAAAATATTATCCGTATTGGTTTTATGCTAGGAGGTGGAGCAATTGCAATGCTGTTCATTCTTCCATTTTTTTCTATTTTCACATCCCAAACATCCATTGCTTCAGAACCATCTATCATTAGAAATATTGAAGGATCTGTTGCAATAAAAAGAGATGGAATCATTTTCTTTCCACAAGAAAATGATGAAATTTTTAATTCTGATATCATTGTTACCAATGCAAAAAGTTCTTTAGAAATTATTTTTTTTGAAGGAACAGTATTGCGAATGGATGAAAAAACTCATATTGCCATAGAAAAAATAAACCCTCACCCTTTTCTTTTTTCATCAGGAGGAATGACCGTTCATCTAGAAACAGGAAAAGTATGGGTGAAAACATTTCAAAAATCCTCAGAAGAAAAAGGTCTCATTCTTACAACTCCCAATACCATTATTTATCCAGAAAAATCATCTTTTGCCGCTATTTATGTAGAGGGTCGAGAATCTATATTAATGTTTAAAAACAAAGGAATTGTTACTCTTAATGGATTAATTATAGAAGATAATATTGAAATGAGAGAAGGTGAAATGATTCAATTTACTCCTTTTGATACATTCCTTCCTTTAAATGAAAAAATCCCTGAGGAATGGAATATTGGCTGGATTGCACAAAATAAAGATAAAGATAAAAAATATACAACAGAATATTTAGAGAGAATTTCAACAAAAATGAAAGAAGAATATGTTTTGGAAGAACTTTCAAATCAGGTTAAATATTTTCTTGAATCAAACCCAAATCCAGATGATGTTGAAAATTTAATTCGTGATATTAATAATGTCATGCTGTTATCTAATAGTGAAAATATCGAGACTGTTTCATCAGATGACGTTGATGAAACTCAAGAAACTCAAGAATCAGAATCCCCTTCTCCAACTCCACAAGAAAAACCATCAATATATAAACAAAAGAAAATTTCTTCATATTCAAATTCATATATTTCAACATCTCGTAAAAATAATGAAAGCAATAATAATGGTAATGAAAAAAAAAAAAAAAAAATAAGAAAAAGAAAAAGGAGATGGAGGAAAATGAAAGAACAAAAAAACAAGAAAATGGAAAAGAAAGTGGAGTAGTAGTAAAAGAAGAAAATTGTAAATGATGAAAAGAATAAAAACAAAAACAAAAAGGAAAGGAAAGAATACATTAGCGTCCTGTCACACATGGAAAGGCTAAAAAATACAAGAATTAAAAAGAAAAAGAAAAGAAATACGCATTAGCTTCTTGGCAGTCATGGAAAGGTGAGTCAATACCTTTTCCAGGCGAGAATTTTCCAGAAGTTGAATAAACTCCCGGAAGTTGAGCAGCGAATAAATCTGGGTAAATCCAGGAGTTATATCATCAGGCAGCTTAATTACTCTCGCTAAAATGGATAACTGACTTCAACCTACGAGAACTTAAGGGAAAGTTGTTCATAAC
>CAMZLA010000050.1 GCA_947311665.1 uncultured Candidatus Altimarinota bacterium
CATCAAAATCCCAAGAAATAAGACTGTTTTCTGGAACATTAAAAATCTTGAAATTAACAATCTCTCCAACTAAAGAACGAGACCTTGAACTGAAAAGCAGAGGAACAAGACGGCTATTTTCAGTGTTTTGCACTGATGAAGCAGGAGTAATAGTTTTTTGTATTATATTTTTTTTTCCATTTACATCAATAACCACAAGAGATATTTCTCTTGTTTCAGAAAATGACGGAATTTCTAATGGATAAACAGAACCATCAAGAAAAGAGTCTGTATTCTTATTATCACTATCATTTCTTGCATCTCCATCGCCATCACTATCTACCAATAAATTTGTATCTATTGAAAATTTTTTTATATTTCCCTGAGAATCTCCTGCAAAAAGAAGAATTGTTCCTCCTGATTTCAATACTTTAATATTCCCAGAAGCATCACTTTCAGGAATTGTTTTTAAAATTGCTTTCAATGGTTTTGCCTCTCTTTCTTTTGCTTTTTCACCTTCATCAAAAACAATAGTAACAGCTTGAGAACTTTTTTCTCCATCACTGTTTTGAACCGTAAGAACTGCACGAGCAGGAATTCCATTATTTACATATTCATGATGAAAAAAAGTTCCAGATGAAAAAGATACATCATCTTTATTATCTATATCATTATCAATAATACCATCTCCATCACTATCAGAAAAAATATCTGATTCAAATGAATATGATGCTATGTCTCCTGTCGATTTTTTAAAAGAAAAAGTTACTTTTTTATTTTCTCCAGAAAGAGTAATAACTCCATCTTTTACTTGAGGAACAGACTCTAAAACAGCCTTCAATGGAGAAAAATTTGGAAGAGTATTTGAAACAGAAACTTCTACAACAGAACTTGTTATTTCTCCATTTTTATTTTCTGTTGAAACTCGTACAGAATAATCTCCTGCTTGAGAGAATGTATATTTTAATTTTTTGCCAGATTTTGTTTCTAAAATATTTCCATTTTCTGAGATAGTCCATGAAACATCTACTCCTCGAGGCAAGTCTTTAATAGAAAGCTCAAAAGGATCCCCTATTTTAATATATGTTTTTGAAGCTGCAAAAGAATAAGAAGCTAAAAAAGAACTATAGAAAAATAGAAAAAATAGAAAAGCCAAAGATTTTTGTATAATAGATTTCATATTTTTTTAATTTTGAACAAAAAAGGTTAAACTTTCAGATAGACTTCCAGAAACAGTTTCTGGTGCAATTATTTCAATAAGAGTAATTCCTGATTGTGTTGGAGTAAAGGTTACAACACCTCGTCCTTCAATACTTTTTACTTTGTTTTTAGGAGTAAATACTCCTTCCCCTTCTACTACTTTCATTTCCAATGGTCCAGAATAAAAAGTTCCATCAGCATTTCGAGTAAAAATAAAGATTTCTATCTCTTCATTAAGTTGCACATATTTTTCTCCTCCATATAAATCGAGAGTTGTTGCAGGTGTTGAAAAATCAAACATTAAGCTTTTATTAATATTTTCACCCAACTCATTTAACGGTTTCCATAATATTTGAGAAGACTGTATTGCTTCCGATGAAATATCTTGTATTGACTGTTTAAGAGATTTTAAATTTTCTTTTACACTTTCTAAATATTTATTTTTTTCTTTTTCTTGATCTTCAGGAGAAAGAGATTCATCTTTTTTATATTTCTGTTTTAATTTTTTTAAATATTCTTTCGATTCTTGAAGTTTAGCATAGAGTGGATTATCTTTTTCAATATCTTTTCCTATACTCTCAAGATCTTTTTCAAGAGTTTCCATTTGATCAGAAATATCTGTAGAGACATCCCCATTTTCATCAAAAACTGTTATATTTTCTGTTTCTAAATTTTCCACCTCAGACTCTAATTCTTGTAAAAGCTTAGACAACCCTTCAATACTTTTATCTGAAAGCAATGGAGCAGATTCTGGAGATAATTCTTTTTGCGCAGTAAATAATTCATCTTGTAAAGACTCGAGAGATTGACTACTTTTCCCATCTTTCCAAACAAGAAAAGAATCTAAAAGTTTTTTCAATTTATCTTGATTATTTTTATTTTCTTCTGATGAATTACTTTTTAAATCATCAATTGCTTTTTTTAAATCATTTTCAAAAGTATTTATATCTTCATCTTCAGGATTTTCTGACTGCAATAATAATCGCAATCGCTGAAAAAGAGAAGAAAGAGAAATTTTTTGTCCTGATGAAGAATTATTTGTTTGCACAACTCCAGAAATTAAATCTAACTGAATTTTTTGAGAAAGTGTATCCGACTTACTTGTTGCATCAGAAACAGATAACGAAACTTCCACCTCCTTTTTATTTACTGGATATCTATATATTGCTATTTGTTCAGTGCTATCAATATCATTATCAGAAATTCCATCTCCATCACTATCTTGTGATATATCAAAATCCCATGAATATTTAATAGCATTTCCTGAAATCGTTTGGTCATATTTTGAAGACGAAGCATTGAAAACAATTTCTCCTTTTTCATTTTTTTGAAATGAAAATTGTGCTAATGGAAGTTTTGATATGCGACCAACTGATATTTTTTCTGTTTTTGATGTAGATAACCCCTGAAATAAAACTTTTACTTTTACTACAACATTTCCAGGAATCATATATTTATGCAATATAGAGTTTTTAGATGAAACCGTATCAAAAATATTATCTCCATCAAAATCCCATTTATATGTTGCTAAATGAGAAATATCTTCTCCTTCTGAATTTTCAACATGAGCTGTAAAAAGAATAGATTCTCCCATTAATACAGATTTTTTATCAAGAACTAAATTTACTTTCGGAGCTTTATTTTTTCCTGTTTCAACTTTTATAGAAATACTTTTTCCCAACTCCTCTTGTGTAGTAGAAATATCCCCATCATTATCTTCTACTGCCGAATGAAATGTATATTCATACACTTCACCTTCACTTCCAAAAGAAGGAATTGTAAGAGTTGTAGAAGAATTTTGAGTGGTATGAAAACTTATTTTCTTATTTCCTCCTCCTTTTCTTTCTGCCCACCAAGAATATTTTGAAATTTTTCCATCTCTATCTTTTGCTTTTATTTTTAAGGGAATAATAACAGGTGCAATTTTTTTTGAAGGTGGAGAAATTATGAATTCAGAAATTTTTGGAGAAGAATTTTTTACAAAGAAATAAACTTTTTGTTTCGCAGAAGATTTTCCTGATCGCAAATCTTCCACTCTCAATTGCACTTCCTCACATTCCCCTTTTTTAGACGGATGTAAAAACGCCCATGTTTGTGTCTTTCCATTTTCCAATGAATTTTCTGGGAACTCCCATATATAATCGAGAGATTGTGGTTTTCCATCTTTATTTATAGAATTTTCTGCTGATAATTCGAGAGAATCTGATCTAAAAATTTCTATACCATTTTTTCCAGACCCACAAATATCTGGCACAATAAGTTGTTTTTTATTATTTACAAAAATTGAAATAGCTGCAATAGGACTTTCCACAGTTCCTATAAATATATTTTTTTTTGCTGATGTTTTGTTGCCATTTTTATCATTAACTGTTAGCGATACAGTGTATTGTCCTGATTTTTCAAAAGAATGAATGATTTTTTCATCTCCTGTTGTTTCTTTTCCTTTTCCATCTCCAAAATTCCATTCAAAAGCAACTCCTTCATTTGTTTTTGCTATAAAAGGAATATCAGTATTAACGGGATATACCACTTTTTCTATTTCTATTTCTGCAGTAAGAACCGATGAAATGTTTACAGATTTTGTAATAAAACTTTCTTTTCCAAACTCATTTGTAACCCGAAGAGTTACATCATATTCTTTGCTTTCCTCAAAAAGATGAGTAATTATGGGATCTGTTTGTTCCGTTAATTCATAAATACCATCATTATCAAAATCCCATGCATATAACAAAGAACTATTTGCAGGATCTGTACTTTTTGATGCATCAAAAAGTCGTAATGCAGGAGTTGTAGAACTTGGTTTTTCAATAGTAAATCGAGCACTCGAAGACTCTGCTACAATAGAAATATTTGAAGATGATGAAGATGACTCACCTCCAACATCGGTTACAGTTAAAATAACAATATAGTCTCCAGGAGATGAAAAAGAATATGAAAATTTCTCATCTTGAAATTCTTTCACTAACTCATTTTTACTATTTAAAATTTTCCAATCGAATTCTTGAATAAATCCATTATCACTTTTAGATTTACTAGCAGAAAAAGGAATAGGTTTTCCTACTTTATATTTTTTATTTTTTAAAGAAAAATATGAAACAACCTGAGTAATATCCAATGCAATAGTCTTACTTTTTTTCCATTCTCCCGTATTATCTGTAACGGTTAAAGAAACTCTATGCTTCCCTGTCTCAGAAAAAGAATAGAGGACTGGTTTCCCTTCTGTTTCTTCGACCTTATATCCATCAAAATTCCAAAGATAACGAATAATTTTTCTTCCAGATTTTGGACGAACAAGAGATGGATTAAAAATAAGTCCCTGTTTATTTTCTTGAGCTGTAAATTTTAATGTTTCTCTACTTGTTTTTTCTCCAACAAGAAATGCTACCTCCATGTCTTGAGATTTTGCAGTAAAAGACTGAATTGCTTCACCTGAAATAACATCTTCTGCAGGACTATCTACATTAAGGAAAAAGACATATTTCCCTGGTATTTTGATTTCATACTCTTGACTAATTCCATTCCCAATATTTATTTTTATACCATCTGGACCAACAACTGCCCAATGATAGTTATCGTTTACAAGTCGTGCTTTTGAAAGACCTTTTATATATGTTTTTTCTCCTGATAAAGAAATAGTAGTAGGAACTGATTTTCGAGCATAATTCATAATTATTCGAGCTCGAACTTCTGACATTTTTTTTACAAATTCTTGTGTTTGTGTTATCTCTTTTTCAATATTTTTTATTACCTCTTTTACCAAAACAGAGTCTTGACCTTCTACATTTTCTCCCACTTTTCCAGAAAGTTCATTTATAAATCTTTCCAATTCTTTATATTTCTCTTCGAGTGAAGGATTTCCTTTTGATTGATTTTGTAAAGACTGAAGAATTTCTTGTAGTTTTTTTATTTCTGAGTTTTGCAATATTCCTCCTTTTTCTATTTTAGAAATTTGAGATAATAGTTTTGTTAATTCAGATTCGGTATCAGAAGATGAGCTGTTAATCTTATCTTGCAAAGCATCTAATTCTTTTTGCAATTCATCAATTACAGTATTATCATCTGGATTTTCTTTATTTTCCAATTCTTTTATTTGAGCTGTGAGATCTTCTATTTGTTTTTTTAGAGCATCTTCAAATTCAGAATTTGGATTATTTATTTGTTTTTCCAATTCATCTATTTTCTCCTGAAGAGCATTTATAGAATCTGCATTTTGTTCTGCATTTTGTTCTTTTAAGGCATTCATCTCTTCTATAAGTTTTTCAATTTTTGCCTCAAGCTCTGCATTTCCAGAACCTTGAGAACCTGGAGTATCTCCTCCGGAAACACCACTTCCTCCTCCAGAACTTCCACCACTTCCTCCTCCAGACTCTTCTCCTGTAAATTGGCTTCCATCTTTATCAGACATAATATTTCCAATCCATGTAACAATGGCATATGAAAGAACGATAATCACAACCCCTAATATTGCATATAAAATAATTGTTTTTGCTTTTCCCACAGCCTCATCATCTCCATTAGAAAAAATAAGAAGAGATCCGGCATAAATAATAACAATGAGAAGTGCTATTCCTAAAAATGTTAAAATATAATTTATTACTGATATTATCTTTTCTTTTAAGCCTTCACCATCTTGATTACGCAATTCTTCAGGAAGTTTTTCTTCATCAATTCCTGCCTGAAGACATGAATTCCCCCCACATGGATCTTCTGTGATGCTGATAGCTAAAGAATTTTGAACAATAGAAAAAAAAGGTATTACTATAAAGAAAAGTAATAGTAATTTTTTCCCAAAAGAATGCAAAAAAGACTTCATTGTTTATTTTTATTATTTTTATAAGAGGAATATGCTAATTAATATCAAAAGTTGTTAAGAAATCTACAATTATCCAAGAAAATAATATTATTATTAACCCAATAGCTGCATATAACATAGCTTTTTTAGCCGATTCAGTATTTTCATCATTGATAAATGTTGTAATATATAAAAACCCAGCCCATATAAAAGCAAAGAGAGCTAAAATACCTGCAAAAATTAAAACATATTTAATAATAAAAATTATAGTATCAATAATACTTCCTTCTTCAACAATACCAGTTCCTTCAATATTATCTTGTACTAACTTTGCACCTCCTTGTAAACCATCTCCACTAAAAACAACTTCTGTACTTCCTTCTCCAAAAAGTTCTGCTGTTAAAATAGTAGAAATATCGGCAGAAACTGTTAAAAAGAAAAATGAAGCAATGACAGAAATAGTAAGAAGAGAAAGAGAAAAATCATGAAAAAAGAATGTTTTTTCCACTAACTGTAACGCATTTGATGTATATTTATTTTTTTTCATTTTCATAAAAATGTAACATTTCATTACATTATAACAAAAAGAACATTAATAAGTAAAGAAATAAATTTATAAAATGAGAATAGAGTTATTATTGAATTATTATTGAAAAATAATATATATAAAAAAGAGAAGATACAATATCTTCTCTTTTTTTTACATGATAATAAATTATTTCTATTGTATTATCTCTTATTTCTATATATTTTATATAGCAAGTCGTACAAAACTTACAATTTCTGCACCTGCTTTATTTACATATTCTTCTACTGTAACCGATGTGTCTTTTACAAAATCTTGAGAAAGAAGAGCCTGTTCTTTATCAAACGAAGTATTATCAGAAATAAATCGTTTAATTTTTCCTGGAAGAATTTTATCTAAAATTGCTTCTGGTTTTCCTTCTGCAATAAGCTCTGCTTTCATTTTTTCTTCAATATCTTTTAAAATTTCATCAGTTATTTGAGACTGAGAAATAAATAAAGGAATATTTTTTAATGGTTTTCCAAGTCGCCCCAATTCAATATTCTCTGTTTTAATAGCTTCAATTCTTCCTTTTGTTTCTTTGTCTGCATCACTTGCATTAATATCTGTATAACTAATAACTGTTGGAGCAAGACCAACAATATGCATTCCAATTTCTTTTGCAAGATCTTCTGTTCCTCCTTTCAATCCTACAATTCCTGCAATTTTCCCATTTGAATGAATATATCCAGAAACAATATCTCCCTCTAAAATTCCAATTTCTTGAAGAACAAGATTTTCTCCCAATTGAATTATTTTTTCCGATTTATTTGCTTCAAAAAATTCTTTCGCTGCATCTACTCCTTCTGCATTTGCTTTGTCTGCAATTTCTTGAGCAAAAGAAATAAATTTATCATTTCGTCCAACAAAATCAGTTTCACATAAAAGAGCAACATATGCTTTTCCAGAAAAAACGGCAGTTCCTTCTCCTGTTTCTCTATCAGATTTTTTTGCTGCTTTAGCAGATCCTGATTCTTTAAGAATTGTAATTGCTTTTTCTGTATCTCCTTCTGCTTTTACTAAAGCTTTTTTACATTCCATCATTGAAACACCTGTTTGTTTTCGTAGTGCCATTACCGATTGAGCACTAATTTTTACATCTGCCATAATAATATATTAAATAATAAGGATAGTCGAGAAGGAGTATAAAGGTTTTTTTTAAAAAAACAAAATTTATTTTAGAACTTTCAACTTTCAATTCTTATCCTCTATTTCACGGTTACACTTTTTGCTAAGTTTCTTGGCATATCGGGATCTAAACCTCTTTCAATTGCTAAATAATAAGCTAATATTTGAACAGGAAGAATTGATACAATAGATTGAGCACATGAACTCTCTGGAACCTTAAGCCAGTCATCAAAAATTTTATCTCGTTCTGGAGCAACTCCAATAATTCGTGCACCTCTCGATTTTAATTCTGTTGCATTTGAAATTGTTTCCATATCTCCTCCCAAAACAATGCAAACTGTTCCCTCTTCTATAAGAGCTATTGGACCATGTTTCATTTCTCCTGCTGCAAATCCTTGCGCATGAATATAAGAAACTTCCATTATTTTGATTGCTGATTCAAGTGCCATTGGATATAGCGAATTTCGCCCAATGATAAATATATTTTTAATATCAGATAATTTTTTTGCCACTTCTTTTATATGATCCTCATATCGAGGATTAATCATTTCATTTACATTGGCAGCCAAATTTTGTAAAATTTGCCGTCCTTCATTCAATCTTTTACTATCGGCATATGCTAGAAGAAGTAATAATGCCATTTGTGAAGTTGTTGCTTTTGTAGAAGCAACTGCTTTTTCTTTCCCTGCTCGAAGTGGTAAATGATTATCAGAAATTTTAGCAATAGCAGAACTTTCAACATTTGTTATTGAAATAATAGTTGCCCCTTTTTTCTTTCCCTGTTCAAGAACTTCTAATATATCGGCAGTTTCTCCACTTTGAGACACTGCAAAAAGAACTGTTTTTTCATTAATAAAATGTTCAAACGCTGGCATTTCTGATGCTGGCACAACATTAATTTTTCGTTTTGCTATTTGAGAAAAATAATATTCTGCACTCATACTTGCTTTATGAGCCGTTCCACATGAAACCATATAAACCCCATTCCCTTTTTGTAATTTTTCTATAAAATTATTTATTTCTTCATCAGAATGATTTATTGCTGATGCGAGAGAAGATTTTTGATCAAAAATTTCTTTTATCATAAAATGATCATAATCACCTTTATCTAAAACTTCATCTTTCCATGAAACTTCAATATCTCGCTTCAGTATGCTTTTCCCTGAAACAACATCAAAATATTCTACTTCGCCTTTTTCTACAATTGCCATTTCATCATCATCAATATAATTTACAATATTGGTATATTCCAAAAAAGCAGGAATATCTGATGCTATATATGAAGTGTTTTGTGTTCGACCAATAATAAGAGGAGAGCCTCGTCTAATAGCAATAATCTGAGAATTTCCGTCAATGAGAACCAGAAGTGCAAATCGTCCTGTAATAATGTTAGCAACATTTCGTACTGCATCTTTTGGTGTATTATTTTTTTGCAATTCTTCATAAATAAGGTGTGCAATAACCTCAGTATCTGTTTCAGAAGTAAAAATATGTCCTTTTTTTATCAATCGTTGTTTTTCTTTTTCATAATTTTCAAAAATCCCATTATGAACTAAAGTAACTGTTTTATAAAAATGAGGGTGAGAATTTTCTGAAGTTACTTTTCCATGTGTCGCCCATCGAGAGTGTCCAATAGCACATTCTGATGAAGAAAAATTTGGAGTAGCTTTTGAAATTTTTCCCACCTCTTTAATAACCACTATTTTTTCAGCTTCTTGAGTTGCAATTCCCCAAGAATCATATCCTCTATATTCTAATTTTTTCAGCCCTTTCAAAACAGCTTCTCCTGCTTTCCCATTTTTTTCCCCAGAAACAGCAAATATTCCACACATTTTTTTTTATTCGTAAAAAATTATAAAAGTTGTAAAAAGTATAAACAATAGTTGAAAAAAATGAAATTGAAAAACCTGTTTGAATATTTAAAGTTATATTATGATTTTATAAAAAATAAAATTAGCACTCTTGACACGAGAGTGCCAATTTTGATATTATAAGATAAACATACAAATATATAACCCCTAAAAATTATGAACCCAGAAAAATTTACTCAAAAAACAGCAGAAGCAATTCAAGGGGCTCGAAGCCTTGCTGTAAAATTTTCACATGGAAGTGTGAATGCTCTTCATCTTCTTTTTGTGTTATTGGAAGAAAAAGATGGACTTGTTCCAGAAATTTTTTCTCATTTGCAAAAAAATTCATTTGATATTTTTCAAAAAGTAAAAAATGAAATAGCAAAAATTCCAACAGTTTCTGGAAACCAGCAAACACTCAATTTTGATGGAGAGTTTCAAAATATTTTCGATAGAGCAGAAAAAGAAATGCAAGAGTTTGGAGATAGTTTTATTTCTATAGAACATTTATTTCTCGCTCTTTTACAATCTCCAAATAGTGCTAAAAAATTTATTGAAAATGAAATAGATATTGAAAAAGTCAGAAAAGTTTTAGAAAGCATTCGAGGAGGAAAAAAAGTGGAAAACCAAAATCCAGAAATGGGACGAGATGCATGCAAAAAATATTGTAAAGATGTAACAGCTTTTGCCAGAGAAGGGAAAATTGACCCTATTATTGGGCGAGATAGTGAAATTCGTCGAACAATGCAAATTTTATCGAGAAGAACAAAAAACAATCCAGTTCTTGTTGGAGATCCTGGAGTAGGGAAAACTGCTATTATAGAAGGACTTGCACGAAAAATTATTGCTCATGAAGTGCCTTCATCTCTTCAGAATAAAACAATAATGGAATTGGACATGGGGCTTCTTGTTGCAGGAACAAAATTTCGTGGAGAATTTGAAGAACGACTCAAAGCTATCATTACAGAAGTTCAAGAATCGGAAGGAAAAATTATTTTATTCATTGATGAATTACATACTATTGTTGGAGCAGGAGGAGCCGAAGGCTCTATGGATGCTGGAAACATTTTAAAACCAGCACTTGCTCGTGGAAATTTACGAGTAATTGGGGCAACAACACTTTCTGAATATAGGAAATATATAGAAAAAGATGCAGCACTTGAAAGACGATTTCAACCAGTAATAGTTAATGAACCAAGTGTCGAAGATACAATTGCTATTTTACGAGGAATTAAAGAAAAATATGAAGTACATCATGGAGTTCGTATAACAGATGAAGCAATTGTTGCAGCAAGTAAATTATCTAATAGATATTTAACAGACCGAAGACTTCCAGATAAAGCAATAGACTTAATGGACGAAGCAACGAGTTTATTAAAAATGGAATTGGAATCTCAACCAGAAATTTTAGATGGACTCGAACGAGAGATACGAACTTTAGAGATTGAAAAACAAGCGTTAAAACAAGAAGAAAATAAAGATGAAGAAAAAAACAAAAATGAAAAGAGAAGAGATGAAATAGAAAAACTTTTAAGTGAAAAAAAAGAGAAATTTCAAAAAATATCCCTGCAATGGAAAAAAGAAAAAGCAGAAGTAGATGCTATTAGAAATGCACAGAAAAAAATTGATATTTTACGAATAGAAAAAGAAAAAGCAGAACGAAACGGAGACCTTGAACGAGTAGCACAAATTCAATATCAAGAAATTCCACAATTGGAACAATTACTTAAAAACAATCAAAATAATGCATCAGAAAATAAAAAATCTGAACATCGGCTGATGAGAGAAAATGTAACAGAAAAAGAAATTGCTCAAGTTTTAGAACGATGGACAGGAATTCCTGCAGAAAAAATGCAAATGGAAGAAAGTCAAAAATTGGTACATTTAGAAGAATATTTAGAAAAACGAGTAATTGGACAACCAAATGCATTACAAAAAGTTTCAAATGCTATTCGTCGTTCTCGTGCAGGATTATCTGATGAAAATAAACCTCTTGCTTCATTTCTTTTTCTTGGACCTACGGGAATTGGAAAAACTGAACTTTCTAAAGCACTTTCAGAATTTCTTTTTTCCGATAGTCAATCGATGATTCGTTTTGATATGTCTGAATTTATGGAAAGTCATAGTGTTTCTAAACTTATCGGTTCTCCTCCAGGATATGTAGGACATGATGAAGAGGGACAGCTTACGGGACAAGTGCGAAGAAAACCATTTTCTGTTTTGCTTTTTGATGAAATAGAAAAAGCTCATCCTGATGTTTTTAAACTTTTTTTACAAATTTTAGACGAAGGGCATTTAACCGATAGTAAAGGAAGAACAGTGAATTTTAAAAACTGCATCATTATAATGACATCAAACCTTATAACTCATGCAGAACAAAAAACACGAAAAGAGCTTCAACAAGAATTATTATCATTTTTTCGTCCAGAACTCATTAATAGGATTGATGAAATAATTCAGTTTAATGCATTGAATAAAAAAGATATTGGAAAGATTTTAGATATTCATCTTTCAGGTCTTATAAAAAAATTGGAAAAAAGAAATATTTCTCTTTCTTTTCATCAGAATGCAAAAGATTTTTTAATAGAAAAAGGATATGATACTGAGTTTGGAGCAAGACCTTTAGCACGAGCAATTCAAAATGAATTATTAGATGAACTCTCTTTACAAATTATTGAAGGAAAAATTTCTGAAGGAGATGAAATTGAAGTAACAGAAAATGATGGGGAATTATTAGTTGAAAAAAAATAAAAAAGTCTAGAATGACAAGATTTGTAGTGGCGTATGGAAATACGCCTTTTATTATCAGACAGGGCGTATTACCATACGCCACTACATTTGCTATAATTAAAATGAATACACTCAACCTTTCTATCGGTGCACAAATAATGCCTATGATGGACTTGCATATTGCAGGAATGTTGTAGTTTTTCTATAAAAAATAAATTTTTATTTCTCAAAAAATAAAGAGTTTTTTTCTTGTGATTTTTTTTTAAAAAGTCCATAATATCGCTCGCAAAAATATCCTAAAAAAATGTATAAAAAATATTTTTCTATTCTTTTTTCCTTTTCCAAATGTTGCTCATAAAAAAAATTTGTAAATTTTTTACCCCACCACAAGTCCCTCGAGTTCTCGATCATATTACCGATGTAGGAGCAAGTCAGTTTGAAGGGACAGATTCTACATATAGAATTCGTCAGCAATATCAAAATGTAAATGTTCAAAACCCGTGCATCATTCCTGCAGGACACTCTCCTTTACATGTTGCTTTTGCAGGAACAACTTGTCTTGCGCCAAAAGCACAAAAAAATGCGAAATGGATTCTGAATGAAATTTTTAATATTAAACAAAAAAAAAGGCTCCCTATTGCTTTAAATTCTGCTCCAAGAAATAGTGATAGCACTTTTGATGATGGGAAAGAAGATAGTATTTTTTGGGTAAAGGTAGGTGGAAATTATGCAGATTATCTTGTTTATGGACTGCAAGTTGTTGAATGGGTAAAAGTTTTTCACAAAGTAATTTCTGTTCAACGGATTATTTCGATAAAAGAAATAATTGAAGATACTTCTCATGGTTCACAGTTCCGATCGGCAGAACATTTACCACTTGTCCATGTTTTAGCAGCAATGGGAGAACTTGATGAACATGGAATTATTGAAGATATTCCATTGGAAAAATTAAAAGACAGATATCCACATCCAACAGATGCAATTGTTGTTCCTTTTGATGAATTTAAAAATGGAAGAATTGTTGTGGATAGAAAAACAGCCGATGCTATTATGAAAAAAGGTTCTTGTAAAATTCCAGAATTGAGCAACGAAACATTTATTGCCTGCTCGTCTATGACTCAAATAAAATCTGGTGAATTATCAGTATGGCCATGTTCCAATTATTTCCCAAATAGAGATTTGGCAGTATTAAGCCTTGGAACTCGATGGGCAAAAGGGAAAACATTTCTTACATATGATAATGCATTAGAATTGATAGATGTATTAAAAAACAATATTGGAACTACCGTAAAAGTTGAAGTATAGAAAGCTAAAAAGACAGATGAAGAGAAGAGAAGAGAAGAGAAGAGAAGAGAAGAGAAGAGAAGAGAAGAGAAAAGAAAAGAGAAGAGAAGAGAAAAAGAAAGAGAAAAAAAGAGGAGAAAAAAAAGGAAAGAAAAAGAGAAGAGAAAAGTGTGTGCAATAGGTTTTTTGCCTTACACTCACTGTCGCTGTTTATGGTGCTCTTCTGCTATATTGAAGATACTGTTTGGCGCACCTCCAAACAATACTAGAAGGAATCTCGCTTTTCTTCTATCTACAGATTTCCTTTTATTTTTCATAAATTTTCCAAAAAACCTAATTTCGACGATGACATCACACCCTAAGAATGATTTTAAAAATTCCATTTTCTTTCAATTTTAACTTTCATTCTATTCGTCAACATGAATTAAAAGTTGCAGATAAATCTTCGAAGTATATATAGCTATGTTTACCATTAGTAGATAGA
>CAMZLA010000051.1 GCA_947311665.1 uncultured Candidatus Altimarinota bacterium
AAATTTACTCGTAATAGATGGTGGGAAAGGGCAACTTTCAAGCACTTGGGAAATATTAAAAAAATCGGAATATAGGAACAATATCACTATTTGCTCGCTTGCAAAGCGAGAAGAAGAAGTATTTTCTATTGATGAAAATGGGAATATATATAAAACAGAAATAGAAAAAAAATCTGCAGAAGGAATGCTTCTGCAAAGAATAAGAGATGAAGCTCATAGATTTGCTATAACAAAAAATAGAGCAGGAAGGGAAAACATAGCCCAAAAATCTATTTTAGATGAAATTAAAGGAGTGGGAGGAAAAACAAAAAAAATTCTGAAACAAAAATTTGGAGGCGTTGCAGGAATAAGAAACGCAACCGATGAAGAATTGTTGGAAGTAGTAAATGAAAAAATATTGAAACGAATACGAGAAAAAATATAATTATTCAGATATTTTTATAATTCTAATAATTTATATAAAATATTTTTTGCATCTTGATACCGATCTTCTGACCCTAAAATAACAAGAAAATAATTTTTTGTTTCTCCTTTTATATATAATAACAAACACTGTCCAGCATTTTCTGTCGTTCCTGTTTTAATTCCATAAACAGAAAATTGAGTTCCCAATAATTTATTTGTATTTTTTAAATAATGTTCTACTTCTCCATCTATAGAAAAAACAGTTTCTTCTTGTGTTTGCACAATTTGTCTTATTTTTTTATTTTGAAATAATACTTTTGCTAAAATAGCTAAATCATGACTTGAAGAATAATGATTTACACTATCTAATCCGTGAGGATTATTGAAATGAGTTTTTTTTAAATAGAGTTTTTTTGCTTTTTCATTCATTTCGTTCACAAAACCATATACCGTTCCAGAGTGATAAACAGCGAGTGCGATAGCAGCATCGTTTCCAGATCTCATCAATAACCCTTTTAAAAGATTTTCAATGGTTACCTGCTCTTTTTCTTTTAAATGCATACTTGAACCTCCTGTGAAGTTAGAACCTTTGGTAATGGTTACAATTTCATTTAAATCATGATTTTCAATAATAATGAGGGCTGTCATCATTTTTGTAAGACTTGCCATTGGGAAAGAAATTTCTGATTGATATGAGAAAACAGGAGTCATTGATTTTTCTTCAAGCAAAAAAACAGAAGATGCAGAAAAATATGGACTTTTTTCCCAAACATTTTCCATGGGAGTAATAGAATATTCTGGAATAGCAGAACTATTTAAAGATTCCAGACCTTTATCCCATATCCCTGTTCCAAACAATAATAGAAGAGTTGATAGCATCATAATTATTTATAAATCACCTTATTTTGAATTCGTAAATCGATATAGTCGAGGTATCCCAATAATATATTTTTTTTCTCCAGCATAACTTTCAATTTTTCAATTTGAATTGTTGTGTCATGCAAAAGGTATATCCAATAATCAACATCTTTTTCATCGGTAAAATGAACCTCTTGTGCATTTCTTAAATATGAGATTTTTACAATTTTTCTTTGAATAACTTCTTCTAAAAGAGATTTCGATTCTAGTATTTTAGGAATTTGTTCTCCAGAATATACAATATCATAAAAATTTATTTTTTCTTTACGGGCTTCAACATCTACAATTGTAGGAATATTGTCAATATTTCCAACAGGATATTCAAGAAAGATATTTTCTTTTGTAAGAAATCCAGAAAAAATAGTTTCTTTATTTTCTATAAAATAAACCCATTTTACAATCAATTCATCGGGATGAACTGTTACAATTAAAGATCTTGGGAAATTTTTTTCTATAGAAATTGAGTCTATTTCTTTATATCTGTTTAAAATTTCTTTTTCTAGTGAGTGTGTAGAAAGAAGAAAAAGATTATAATCTTTTGCATATTCTAAAATTTGGAGAATTGAACCTTTTCGAACATTTTCATCGTTTATAGAACGAGAGAGTGTTACTTCTTTTATTTGAAAAAAATAAAAAAAACTAGAAATCCCAATTCCAAGAATGGTTGCAGTAATAATCCCCAACCACCATAAAAATCGTGATGAAGTTCTTGAAAAGAATTGTAATATTTTTTGAATAAATAGCATTACCTGATGAAATTAATGAATTGATTTTTGTAACTCTTCTGCAACGACAACTCTATCATCCCATTTATGGGCTTTCCCATTTATAGTAAGCGTTTGTTCAGAACCTTTCCCTGTGATGAAAACAATATCATTTTTTCTCGCTAATTGAAATATTTTTGCAATTCCTTTTCGACGGTCTTCGATAACAAATAAATTTTTATTTCGTATTTTCCCATATTTTTCTGCTGCAATTGCAATTTCTTCACAAATAGGAGTTGGGTCATCTTCATAGGGATCAACATTTGAAACCATTACAATATCAGCTTTTTCTCCAACTATTTTCCCCATTATAGGAAGTTTTCTTTTATCTCTTCCTCCTCCTTCACCACCTAAAAGAATGAGAGAACGAGGAATTTCTTCCGGTTTTGCATTAGGATTTTCTTTTTTATAATTTTCTATAATTCCCTGTCCTAATGTTGCAATAAAAGTCATAGATTTTTCTTCATGAGCATAATCTACAAAAACTGTAAAATTTTGTCCTTCATCAATTTTTTCCATTCGCCCTGGAATAATTTTTAAAGCATCGAATCCATTTTGAATTTCATTTGCCGATAATCCTAAATATTTTCCCATAGCAATAGCGAGCAATGCATTTTCAACATTTTTATCTCCTCCTAAAAAAATAGAATATTTTTCATCTCCAACAGAAAAAAATGTTTTATCTGATGTCATGGTTATTATGCTGGCATTGAATTGTTTTTTTATATCTAATGTGTCTTTATTTTTAAGTTTGTTAGCATTTTGTAATGAAACTAGAAATTTATTTTTTATATCTTCTTCTAGAAACTCATGAGAATATTCATTGTCTGCATTTACAATAATAACTTCTGCTTTTTGTTGGTGTAACTGATGAAAAAATTTCTTTTTTGTATTTTTATATTCTTCAAAAGAATTGTTATGAGACGGTAAATGTTCTGGTGAAAGATTGGTAAACATTCCTGCAAAAAAATAAATAGCATCGTTTCTATGCTGTTTTATTCCTTCACTACTCACTTCAATAACAACTGCTTCACAATTTTCTTTTACCATATCTGCAAAATATTTTTGCATAAGCCAACCATTTGGCATTGTCATATGGCTCATGTTCATTTCTTCTCTATCCCCTATTCTAATATTTGCAGTTCCTACGAGTCCACATTTAATATTATTTGTTTGCAAGACAGACCAAACAAAATTTGCCGATGTACTTTTCCCTTTTGTTCCAGTTATTCCAATAACTTTTAATTTTTTTGATGGATTTCCATAATATTGTGCTGCCAAAAAATTTTGAACTGCATGATATTGCAGAATAATTTTTTCTGGAATAAATGATTTAATAATTTTTTTTAGCATAGAAATTAATAAGTTATAGAAAGAACAGAAAGAATATTATAATTATAATTTATTAAAAAAAAGTTGTTCTGCTTTTTTTATCTGTTTTTGAAAATCTTTTTTAGATGGAATATACATTTCATATGCACTTGCAAAAATTTGATTGTTTTTTTTCTGGAAGAGTTATTTCAACCAATGTATTATTTTTTTCTTTACATAAAACAATTCCAATTGTTTTATTTTCTTCTGATGTTTTTACAAATCTATAATAATAATTGACATACATTTGCATTTGTCCTAAATCTTGATGAGTTACTTCTCCAATTTTCAAATCAATAATTACAAAACATTTTAATAATCGATTATAAAAGACAAGATCAACAAAAAAATGTTTCTCATCAAAAGTAAATCGTTTTTGCCTTCCTATAAATGCAAATCCTTTTCCTAATTCTAATAAGAAATGTTCAATATTATCAATAATAGATTGTTCAATCTTATTTTCTGAATATTTTGTATCTGCTTCAAGACCTAAAAACTCTAATACATATGGGTCTTTTATAATATCTTTAGGATTTTCTGGTAAATAATATTTTTTCAAATTATCCTCTAAAACTTCTTTTTTATCACTACTTAATGCAATCCTTTCAAATAAAGCAGAATTAAATTGTCTTTTCAATTCTCGTAACGACCAATTATTAATTTCTGATTCTTTTTCATAAAAATTTCGTTCTGCTTTATTTAATCTCATTAAAAAAACATAATGAGACCAGCTAAGAGTAAATACCTTTTTTACACATTGTGATATTTCTATCTTTTTGGGAGTAATTGTTTTATTTTCTAAATACGAAGACAGTGTATTCGTATTTATATTTCTATACACAAGATAAAATTGCCTCATTAATTCTAAATTTCTTTTAGTAAACCCCCTTCCAAATTCTTTTGTTAGTTGAAGAGATAACTCATGTAAAGTTTTTTTACTATACTCTGCACGCTCTTTTCCTTTTTGTTCATATTCTACAATTATTTCACCTATTTTAAAATAGGTAAAAACCATTGTAGTATTTACTGTTTGTACAATAGATTTCCTTGATTCCTCTAAAAGAAATTTTATCTGAGGAAATATTTTTTTTTGTAAAGAATTTTCCATATATTAAATATTATTATATTAAATTTATTTTTTTCTACTCCTCTCCATCTTCATCTTCTTTCACATCAGCATAGAGCAGAACAGAAAAGATGAGAACCAGAGCGGGAAGAGCAAAGAAAATTCCATAATATTTTACAAATTGAATACTTAAAAAAGAATCAGACATCATGGCATCTAATATATGACGAGCAGGATCGAACCCAATAACACTCCACCCAGAAAGTAATAATAATATTACATTTACAAAAAGAAGAGAAAATGAAAGAGAAATTATTCCAAAAAGAAACATGTTTCCAACATTACTCCCATTTTCTTTTGCTTCAATTTCAAAAAAAGAAATACGAACAAGAGTAATCCACGCCAATAAAAAAATAATAATTTTAATCCCAACTACTATATGCAAAGAAGAAAGCTGTTGTGATAGTGTTACTGTTCCTGCAATAGCATTATCTTTTATGAGTGCAATACTTAAATTTGGAAAAAGAGATGGAATAAAAATACTAAAAACATCAGCAACAAAAAATGCTGGATAAATAGAAAGTAATGCTTTTATTGTTTTACTCTCTCCCACAATAAACCCATAAAGAGCAACAATGAACAAACTTGCTGCTATTAAAAAATCCCAAGTAGGGGTAACGGTGAAAAAATCCATATAAAAAGTTGAAAACAGATATAATTTTTTTCCTTCTCACTCACTAATATTACTCTACTCCAAAGCGCCCAAATCTGCAATTTCCATTTCTAGTGTTTCTATTTCAAAAAGCAGAGCCGAGCGTTCTTCTTGAATCTGCTTTAATTGGTATCCATTTGTTGCATTTTGATTATGATATCGTAACGAAAAAAATGTTAAAATGAGAGCAAGAAAAGTAAGAGTCATTGCAATGAGAAGTGTTCCTTTTTGCAATTGTATAGAGGTTCGTTTTTCTGGATTTCTATGAGACATATAAAAGAATTATATTTTTTTATAAAAGTTTTTCTACCACTCGCATTTTAGCACTTCTACTTCGTGGGTTTTTTTCTATTTCAACCGATGAAGGAGTAAAAGGTTTTTTTGTAATTCGCCGTAAAGAATATTTATTATTTTCAGATTCTGATGGAATTGCATATTTATTTATTTTTTCTTTAGAAATATACTCCTCAAAACATTTTTTTACAATTCTATCTTCTAAAGAATGAAAAGAAATAACGGCTAATCGTCCTCCTTTTTTTAAAATTTTTATAGCCTGATGAAGGGCTTTTTCCAATACATCAAGCTCTCTATTTACGGCAATTCGTAATGCTTGAAAAACAAGAGCTGCCGCATTTCCAGCCGATTCTTTAGACTTTCCTCCTCCTTTTTTCCACGATTTTTTTTTCCATGGTTTTACTTTCTCAATAAATTCTGCAAGCTGAACAGTTGTTAAAAATGGATTTATTTCTCGCTCTTCTACAATTTTTTTTGACAATAGATATGCATATTTTTCCTCTCCGTAATCGGTAAATATTTCACACAATTTTTCTTGAGACCATTCATTAATAATAATTTCTGCCGTTAATTCATTTTCTGGATTCATTCGCATATCTAAAGGAGCTTCAAATCGGAATGAAAAACCTCTTTTTCCATCATCAAATTGAAGAGAAGAGACTCCAATATCAAAAAGAATAGAAGTAGGTTCAATTTTTTTTTCATCGGTAACTTGCTGTAATGTTTCAAAATTTTGTGGAATAATTTCAAAACGATTTGAATATTTTTGCAGTCTTTCTTGTGCAATTTTTCGAGCAAAAGGATCTTGATCAAAACCAAAAAGTTGTAAATTTTTATTGTGTGATAAATAATATTCGGCATGTCCGCCCATTCCGAGAGTGGCATCTATATGAACTGATGAATTGTTTATATGCAACATTTCAAACGATTCTTCTAAAAGAATTGATGCATGAATTTCTGATATTTTTTTTTCTTTTTTCGTCACGATGAATAATATATAAAAATGAGTGTGTAAAACTGTGAATAAAATTGTGGAAAACTTGTGAATAAAAAGTGGATAAGTTTTTCACTATTTTTACAAAACTTTCTTCTAAAAAAAAGATTTGTCATCTTATTTAGACTATAACAAACACAAATCATATTCACCACTCAAGATTGTTGTCAATTCTGTCTAGACAATGAATACAATAATTACTCAAGGAAAGGTTAAGCATATTAAAGAAAGCAAAAAACAAGAAAAAGAAAACAAAGAAAAGCAACATTGATTTTTAATAAAAAAAACTTAAAATATGTGTTTCTATAATAAATGTGTTCAGTTTTTTTTACAGAAAAAATAAAATTAATCTTTTCAGATATACATCTCTATGCAATAATATTTCCACTCTTTTATTGTAATTATTATGCCCAAAATTGCGGTTCTTACCTTTCCTGGAAATAATTGTGAAACAGAAACAGTTCGAGCATTACAAAATGCAGGGTTTCAATCTGAAGTTTTTTTATGGAATAGAACAAAAGATGAACTGTTAGAATTTGATGGTGTTGTAATTCCTGGAGGATTTTCTTTTGAAGATAGAGGGCGAAGTGGAATTGTTTCAAGCCAAGAACCTATTTTCAAAACATTAAAAATAATGGCAGAAAAAAATATTCCAATTTTAGGAATTTGTAACGGAGCACAAATGCTTGTTGAGAGTGGATTAATTTTAGCCGATAGCAACAATATTCCTGCCTGTGCATTATTATGGAATAAACGAGTAGATAATTCTGGAACTATTTTAGGAACAGGGTTCTATCATTCATGGAAAAATATAAAACCAGTAAATATACGCACACCTTTTTCAAATTTCAAACAAACAATACATATTCCAATAGCTCATGGAGAAGGACGGTTTACTTTTACAGAAGAAATGGAGAAAGAGATTATTGAAAAAAATTTAATAATTTTTCAATATGTAGACGATGAAGGGAATATTGATGATCATTATCCAATAAATCCAAATGGAAGTTTTAAAAATATAGCAGGACTTTCAAATCCGACAGGAAATGTTGTTGCTCTCATGCCTCATCCAGAGAGAGCCGATGAAGGGAATGCTGTATTTGAATCATTATGGAATTATTTTAAAACCCCTTGGGAATTGAATAATGAAAAAATAACACTTACCGATTTTTTATCGGTTGAAAGAAAAAAAACTGATGAAGCAGAAATAACTGTTCTTGTCCGATTAAAAATTACAGATAAAACAGAAAAAACATTTGCCAATGTTTTGGAAGAAGAAAATATTACTCGACGAGAAAAATGGGGATTTTACATGAAAAACAATATTTCTTCTGAGGAGAAAATAACACTTCTTTCGTCTATCATCAGTGCAGGAGAACTCGTAAATGAAAACAAGCAATGGGTTGTCGCAAAAATTGATGGAGAATGGTATGATTGGAATGAAGGCGTTGGATTTGAAAAAAACAAACCTCGATTTGAAGAAAAAAATTGTTTTATTGTAGAAGAAAAAGAAGATTTTAAAGGAATAGCAAAACATCAGCATCTTTCTCATATTTTCCCAAATAACAATATTGAAAAAATTTCTTATGGAGTATGCTGGGAAGTTCCAGAAAATAAAAAAGAAGAATATGTTTCTCATTCTCTTTTTTCAACACGAGTTGGAGATTTTATAAAAGATTTGGTATAGTGAGAACAGGCAAAGTGAATTATTTATTTTGAATAGATGGATTACAACGAAGATGAATTTCTTACACGACCACAGGCAGCAAAATATATTGGAGTTTCAACACGAACTTTAGACAGATATGTTGCACAAAATAAAATTTCAGTAGTAAGGGAAAAAGGACATGTATTACTCAGAATATCAGAATTAGATATTCTTCATCAGCAAAAAAACCCTGTTGCTGCACAAGTTATTTCAGATATTTCAATAAATAACTCTGAAGAAGAAAATAATATCTATGAAATTAACGAAAAAATACAAAAATATAAAACACTCTATGAAGA
>CAMZLA010000052.1 GCA_947311665.1 uncultured Candidatus Altimarinota bacterium
CATTGTACGAATACCTCCTCCAATTTCTATGGGAATAGTAAGATTTTTTCTTATTTCTAAAATAATATTGAGGTTTTCTGGTTTTCCTGTTTTTGCAGCATCTAAATCTACAATATGTAAAATATCTGCCCCTGTTTTTTCAAATTCTAAAGCTTGTTCTCGTGGAGTTTTTGCATATACTGATTTTTTTGAATAATCGCCTTTTGTTAATCGCACACATTGTCCGTTTATCAAATCTATTGCTGGAATAATTTTCATATGATGGGGGAGTTATTGGGTAAAAATGATATTTACAAGGTATCATTATTTATGTTATTCTGCATGTAGCAGATATTCGATTTCTATCGCTATATCCTCTGGTTTTCACTGAAAAGATTGTCAATGACAGTCTTTTTTTGTATGCTTTTTTATGGTGGAGTCTGGGGCGGTAGCTTAATCGGTTTAAGCATCTGCTTGAAAACCAGAGGATTGTGGGTTCAAATCCCATCCGCTCCACCACTTTCTCATTAGTTTTTATCATAACACACTTTCTAAAAGGTTGAGTCCTGCTTGTCCTGATTTTTCTGGATGAAATTGAATTCCTATGAAATTTTTATGCTGGACAATAGCAGGAAAAGAAATTCCATAGAGACATGTAGCAAAAGTATTTTCTTTTTTTGCATCGAAATAATATGAATGTACAAAATAAAAATATTCTTTCATCAGAATTTTTTTAGTTTCTGGAGATAATAAAGTTGTTTCATTCCAGCCAATATGAGGAATTTTTATTCCTAATGTTGATGAAAATTTTCTTACTGTTCCTTCAATAACCCCCAAACATTTTGTTTCTCCTTCTTCAGAATATTCTGCAAAAAGTTGCATTCCTAAACAAATACCAATAACAGATTTTTCTGTTTTTTTTAGATATTTTGCAAATCCTGTTTTTTCCAATTTTTCCATTGCTGGTTTGGCAGATCCTACACCAGGTAAAATAATAGTTTCAGCCTGATGTAAGTCTTCTGGAGTATTGGCTATATAATATTTTTTCCCTAAAAACTGTAGTGCATTTTGCACACTTTTCAAATTTCCTGCTCCATAGTTTATTACTGCTATCATATTATAAAATTAAATATTTTTTAAAATTTCTATAACTTTTTTATTTTCTTCATTTGTTCCAACGGTAATTCTTATACAGTTTGTGAGATATTTATAAGAATGAAAATTTCTTACAATGAGATTATTTTGAACAAATTTTTCATATATTTTTTCAGGATTTTCTTTGAATTTTATCAATAAAAAATTTGCTTGTGATGAAAATATTTTTTCTATTTTCATCAGGTCTTTATTTTTTTCCAATTCTGAATGAAGAAAAAATCTCTGAGAAATAATCTCGTTTCGTTGTTGATATATTTTCTCTTTTATATCTATCTGATTTTTTACAGCTTGAGCATTTAAAATACTTACATTATATACTGGTTTTATTGCAGAGAGTTGAAAAACAATTTCTGAATCTGCAATCATACATCCAACTCGACATCCTGCTAATCCCCACATTTTAGAAAAAGTATGCAAAACAATTATGTTTTTATATTTTTTCTGATATTTTATCACACTTTTTTCACTACAATAATCAATATAGGCTTCATCAACAACAATGAGAGTGTTTGAATTTTTATAAAACTCAAAAATTTCTATCAATTTTTTTTCTGGAATATTGTTTCCTGTTGGATTATTTGGAGTGCAAAGAAATAATAATTTTATTTTTTCTTCAAATAACCGTTCACAATCTATTTCAAAATCATTATCTGTTTCTCTCATTGGAATATCTATAATTTTCACATTATTGATATTCGCATATGCTTTATACATTGTGAAGGTAGGCGAGAAATAGGCAATAGCTTCTTCTTTTGGTTCAACAAATAATCTGATGAGCAGGTCTATGAGTTCATCGCTTCCATTTCCCAAAACAATGTTTTTTTCTGTGATTTCAACAGAAAACTGGCTCGTTTTTATATTTGCAATATAATCACAGAGTTCAGAATGCATTGGGTCTGGGTATCTATTTTTTCCTTGATGGTCGAATGGATTTTCATTGGCATCGAGAAACATTGCATTTTTCATTTGCATTGTTCCTCGTGCCGATTGATATGGTTTGAAATTTTCGAATATTTTTCTGAATGGGAACATGTTGTTGATGATTAAAATTTTATTTGTAGGGGCACAATATTTTGTGCCTTTTAATTTTATGTAGTGGCACAATATTTTGTGCTTTTTAATTTTATTTTAATAATTGTTGTTGAAGTTGAAGGCTGAAAATATTCAGCCCCTACATTGATTTCATTGTTTTACACTTTTTTGAAAAAAAGTCTTGAAAGAAAGAAAGAAAGAAAGTATGATTTTTATGAAAATATTTTTTAAATTATAGATTATGCGAAAATTAACACAAGAACAACGAATTTATTTCTCTTCTTCCATTTCAGGGAAAGAACAAATAGCAGATCAAGAAAAAGTACAAAGCAAAGTACAAAGCAAAGTAAGTGCTGCTAGAAAAAAGGTCTTAGATTTCATGGATGACAATCATATAATGGACTTTTTAAACAAAAATGACCATGAAAACTCTAAATATTGGGATAGCCTTTTATCTTAATAAATAATAAGGGATATTTCATAAAACCCCCTTCGTGCTACTCACCCCAACCCCACTCACCCTCACACTTTCTTTCAAACACCTCGCAAAACTTTTAAAACTCACTTCTATCATATGATGTGAGTTTTTTCCTTCTATTTTCATATTCATATTTAATCCTGCAGCATCACAAAAACTTTTATAAAAATGAAAAAGCA
>CAMZLA010000053.1 GCA_947311665.1 uncultured Candidatus Altimarinota bacterium
TACATTATCAATAATCATATCAGAAATAATTTTAAAAACTTAAATAAAAAACTTAAATATAAATATGAAAATCAAATTTTTTTCATCGGCTCATTCTTTCTCCTCGTTTTCCTCGTTTCCCTCATTTCTCTCATTCTTCTCATTTTTCTCATTTTTTTCTTTTATACATATTATTGTTATATCTTTTTTTCTTATTCTTTTTTCTTCTCTTTTTTCTTCTGTTTTTTCTTCATTTTCCCCTTTGTTTTTTGTCTCTTCTACTTTTGCTATTCAAGATGAAATTGTTGATGAATATGATATTGATGATCATAGATTGGAAATGAAAAATTTATATTTTCTTGCCTATGGAACGCTTACAGGTTTGGGAGAAAAAGAGAAACCATTGCTGGAAAGAAAAGCAATATCAGCAGCAGCAAAAGGACTTGGGGTAACTTCTGAACAATTGGAAGCGATGATTTTGGGAAATGAAGGAGCACAAAAAAAATATTGCCAAAATGAAAATTCTCAAGAATGTATAATGCGATTATTACAAAATTTTTGCCCAAACGATTATGTATTGCAAGAAAAATTTATAGAATGTCAAAAAATGCTAGAAAGGCGAATTGCCGAAGAATATGAAATTGCACAATTTGAAGATGGAATGAGGAATTATGCAAAATCTTCACAAGCCTTTGCCAATGGAACATTACAAGATACTGGAGCAAAATCGTTTGATATTATTGTCGATTTAAATATTATCGATTTAATTCTTTTTGGGAATAAAATGACAATTCCTAAAACAGGATCTCCATTTCTTCCAACTTTTCCGTTTTCCAATGATAAAAAAAATGGACAAAATACCAATCCTGATGAAGATAATGATTATGATGATAATTCAGATTTTAATGACGGATGGGAACAAGATAATCCAAATGATAATAATGATGATGAAGAAAATGAAAATTTTGGAGAAAATACCGATGAAAGTAATGGAGAATATGAAACAGAAGGATTTTGTATGGATCCCGATTCCACTCTTTTTTCTGAGGAAATAACAAAACAATTTTTAGGTATTCATCAGAATGAGACAGAAACAGAAGAAAATTCTGGAAATGGAAATGGTGGAGGAAATGAAAATAATACCGATTATGGGGCAGTGCAAATGGGAAATATTGTTCCTGAATATATAAAGTATTCTGGTGGAATATATCCAGATATTAGGAGTTTGGGCGGAACAAAAAAATGTGGAGATGGAGAAAAATCATATTTTCAAGGAAGAGTCTGCATTCCAGAATTTTGTACAGAACTCATTTGTATAAAAATTAATTTTGAAATGGAAAAAGATAGACTGCAAAAACTTGATTGTGTCGAATGCCATATAGACAGAGGAAATGAGGCATTGAACCCTTTTGTTGCAACTTTGGGACAAAATACTCCAAATCAAAATCCACAAGAATCATTTTTTCTTTCTGCTTTTGCCAATTTATTCAAAGGAGTTACAAAATCTATTACTCTTAAACCAAAACGCCTACCTTTTCTTATCTATGATCAAGCTCTGAGTGATCAGAAAAAAGAAAAAGATGCAAAAAAATTAGCATCTCAATCACCACAACAACCAGAAGAAAACAAAAAAAAAGAAAAAGAGTTTGAACTTCCTCAGTTTTCTGTGAATAAAAAATTATATGATGAAATGTTATTGAACGATTGTCCAGAACTCATTCAAAATTTTAAACCAGGAGAAAGCTATCTTATTCAGCAAAATGAATATTGTAAAATGGTAGAAAAAGAAAAAAATCTTCTTTCTGGTTCTGCACAAGCAAAAAATAAATATAGCCCTTTTGCCAATAATGAAATAGAACAAAAAGCAAAAGGAAGATCTGATACATATAGAACAGTTGTTCAGCCTTTTTTCTTAAATATGAGTAAAGATATGCAACTTGTAAACCAGCATCTTTTCGATATTATTCCAAAGACAATTCAAAAAACTTCACAAAATTGTAAACAGGTTATTCATTAATCAATATAAAAATATATATACAACAATAGATAATTATGAAAAAAATAAATATTCTTCATCGGCATTTTTCATCAGTTTCATCAGTTCTGTTTTTCTGTTCATTTTTTCTGATGTGTTTTGCATATCTATTTTTTACCACTGCTTCATTTGCATATATAGACCCTTTTATTGCTTTAAATAAAAAAATTGATGAATTGGAAAATATTGGGAAAAATGCTCAATGGCCAGAAGGGTTAGAAAATAAATGTTCGGCATCGGAAGGAGCACGATTATTACCTGATTATAAAAAAAAGTTTACTCCATCTGCTCAATATTTGAATAATTTAGAATATGAAACGGCTTCTCGACGATTTAAAAATGCAATGGAAAAAACAGAAAAACGATTGCACGCTATTGTAAAAAATTTTCATAATACTCCTGCTTCGTGTCCAAATAATGGATATGAAAAAGCAACATTGTTATTGAATGAAATTTTTGAAGAACGAAGTATATTGTTGAAAAGATCTATTACAGAAAAAACTTTTTTTAAAGAATATAATAAAGCATATGCAGAAGAAGGTGCTCAATCAAAAATTTTTGAAGAAACTTCTTTGCTAATGAAAAAAATTAAACGAGATTTTCGAGAATTGAAAAATGCAATGAGAAATTTAGATTCTGGAAGTGTGTCATTTTGGAAAGTAAACGAGAATATACAACAAAATATTACATATAGAGCACAAAAAAGAGGACAAGCATATATAGAAGATTTTGCTCAAGAATTGAATACCGTTTTCGATTCTGCCTATAGAACTCGAAGTCAAATTTTAAATTCTCTCGATAATCTTCCTGCGGGACGAAGTCATGCAACACAAACATTGTGGCCATGGAATGATATTTTTAGTGATAAAATAAATAAAAATATAGACACAGAAACAAAAAAATATTTTGATAAAAAAGGAGAGGTTGTTCATATGTATCAAATTGCAGAAATGAATAAAAGAAATATTATAGATGCCGATGTTCAAGATTATAAACAGAGAATGCAAAAATATATGCAATTGGAAGAAACTTATGGAGAGTTTGATCCTGCATTATCACAAGCAGTAAAAAAATCGTTGCTTCCTTTTCATATTACCTTGCTCGAAACAGAGGTATTATTAAAACAGCATCAAAAAGCATTACATTCTGTTTTAAATAGACAAAATATTGGTGTAGAAAATTGAAAACAGAGCAAATATTAATTTTATTTAACGAACTCTGAACCTGTTGAAATGCTAATTTTAAAAAAGAAATAAGATTTTAGAAAATATAGGCATTAAAAAGTCAACTTCATTATCTTGATGAATATAATGGTTTCTGATAGAATGATATGAAACATATATTTTTTTAATTTTATAAATATGTCTAATAATGCTTTTAGGTCTGGAAACAGACAAGTGAAAAAGAAAGGATTTCTTGAAACTCATGGAATAGCTTTGGGTGGTGGAGTTCTTGCTTTGGGAATAATGGTTCTGGGAAGTCAATATATCATACAACAAGAAAATTTGTCGGCAGATGTAACCGATGAAACATCACTTGCAACAGTTGAAGCAACAGAAGAACCTGTTGCAACAATAGA
>CAMZLA010000054.1 GCA_947311665.1 uncultured Candidatus Altimarinota bacterium
ACAAAAAAAATTATTTCCCAATAAAAAAAAGAGAGATGAAAAATCATCTCTCTTTTTTTTTGCATTTATATCAGAATTATCGAGCATATCCTCCTCGACTTCCTGCTCCCCTGCTCCCATTTCCACCAGAACTTCTCCCTCCTCCAGAACTCTTTCCTCTATACCCTCCTCCAGAATGACCACCTCGTCCACCAGAAGATTTTCCTCTATACCCGCCACTAGACCTTCCTCCAGAACTGTTTCGACGACCTTGATACCCACCACTTCTTCCACCTCCTCTATTCCCTCTATATCCTCCTCCAGATCTTCCACCTCTTCCTCCACCACCTCGTCCCATTCGTGGAACTTCTTCTCTAATTACTGGATAATTTCTTATATCAAAATCGTTTCCATATGCAGCTTTTAAAAGTGCCGCTACAACATTTGTTACATCTCCTTCTTCCAATAATTGCTGTGCTAAAGGAAGAACAGATTTTAAATTATCGTTGTTTATAGAATGTTCCACTTCTTCCAAAAGACGAACTGATTTTTGTTCTATAATTTTTTCTGGTTTTGGAATAAGTCCTTTTTCTATTGTTGTTTTCAGATTTTTTTCAAAATATTTCAATCGAGAAAATTCACTTCCAGAAATAAATGTCAATGCTGTTCCTTTATTCCCTGCTCGTCCTGTTCTCCCAATTCTATGAGTATAAATTTCATAATTTTCTGGAAGAGAATAATTGACTACATAATTTAATGAAGCAATATCAATTCCTCTGGCAGCTACATCGGTTGCCACAAGAATATTTGTTTTTCCTGCTTTAAATCGTGCTAATATTTTTTCTCGTTGATTTTGTTCAACATCTCCATGAATTGCTTCTGCCCGCAAATGTTTTGCTGCCAATTTACTCGCAACAAAATCGGTATCCATTTTTGTTCGACAAAACACAATAGCATAAAAATGTGCTTCCATTTCAATAACACGACACAATGCTTCAAATTTATCTCGAGGACTTACACAGAAATATTTTTGTGTAATATTTTCATTTGTCATTTCTTTTGCCTTCACTTTTACCGTGTCATAATCTTTCATATAATTTTGAACAATATTCAAAATTGATTTTGGCATTGTTGCAGAAAAAAGAAGAACTCTTCGTTCTGGAGGTGTTTGTCCTAGCATTTCTTCTATTTCTTCTCGAAACCCAAAATTTAACATTTCATCAGCTTCGTCCAAAACAAAATATCTAATGGTATCCATTGTAATATTTCGTTTTCTAATATGATGTTGCATTCGTCCTGGAGTTCCAACAATGATTTGTGGTTTTCTTCGCAAAGCATCTGTTTCTCGTCCCAATGGATTTCCTCCGTATACCACTTCTATTTTTGGAGAATTTTTTACTGCAAAAGATTTAATTTCTTGAGCAACTTGAATTGCCAATTCTCGTGTTGGAGCAAGAACAATTGCTTGATTCTCTTTTACAGAAGAATCTAATCGTTCGAGCAAAGGCAGAGCAAAGGCTGCTGTTTTTCCTGTTCCTGTTTGTGCTTGTCCAATAATATCTTTATCTCCATTTAATAATAATGGAATAACTCCTGCTTGAATAGGACTTGGAGTTACAAACCCTTTTTTACTTACCGCTTCCATTATATCTGCTGATAATCCAAGGTCTGAAAATTTAACTTCTACTTCTGCCATAATTTTTTATAAATAATAATACCGCAATACTCTACTTGTTTCGTTATAAACGAGCAAGAGGGTTTCTCATTTGTTTTGACAAACAGTTATAAATTTTATATAATAGAAATACATCTTAGTCCCTCATTAGGTCCATCTCTTTTCAATATGGGATTGGTAAAAGCACCTAAATGAACAAACGGATTTACAAGCCTTGCTACCCAGAATGCTATGGGAGAGAGGCTTATTTTTTATAAAAAGTTGAAATGAGAAAAAGTTTTTTATCTTTTTTATATATTTCTTCTCTCAGATGAATACTTACCAATTCATTATTTTTTGCATACCCTTGAACCTCAAAACAAACATATTTATTTTTTATAACCTTTCTTATTTTTTTTGATCCTCTTAAAATATCTAATCCAACTATAAAACTTGAAAATCTAATAGAAGCATCTTCTCTTTTTTCATTCGCTTCATAATATTTTAACAAAGAAACTTTTCTTTTTAATGCACCACATTTATGAGTTTTATGAAATTGTAAATATTTATATACTTTTTTCTTATTCTCAGAAGTTGTTCTATAAGATAATGATTTTTTTGAATGATACATTTTTTAAAAAAAATTTCATATTTTACATTTCTAAAATCGTTCTTCTCCTCCTCGTTTTTTTACTTCTGCCAATAATAATTTTTCCAATTTTTTTGCTTCTTTTTCTTTCAATGTTCGTTCTGGAGACTGAAAAGAAAACGATAATGTAACCGATTTTTTCCCATTTTCAACTCCTTCTCCTCGCCATACACTTTCCACTTCTGCTCGAACAATAAGATCATCGAGTCGTGTAAGACCTTTTACCAATTTTTCTACAGAAATATTTTCATCGCACAAAACAGAAACATCGAAATCTATAGCAGGAAATTTTGGAAGAGATGTCATCTTGGGAAGTTTTCCTAAAATAGGTTCAAAACTAGGAATATCTAAACACACAACCGATGAATTTTTTGGTAATCCAAATTCTTTAGAAATTTTAGGATGAACTTCAAAAACTTTAACCGATGAATTTTTTCCCGCAGTCATTACTGCTCCTCTTGCAGGATGAGCAAAAGAAAGTTCATATTTTTTTGATTGAATTCTTGCTGGCATATTGAAAGCAGAAAAAATATCTTCTGCAATAGATTTTGCACTAAAAAAATCATCTCCAACCAAAAGACATGTTATGCGATGAGTTTCAATTTTTTCTAAAATACCATCGGTATTTTTTTGCATTTGAAATATTTTTCCACTTTCAAAAATTCGAAACCCTTCTCCTGTTTTTACATTTTTCATATTTCGTTCTGCCACTTCAAAAAGTCGTGGAGAAAGAGATGTACGCATAATATTTACATCGTTTGAAAGAGGATTTTTTACAAAAATTTTTTCTTCTCCATCTGTTGGCATTTGCATTCGTTTCAAAAGTTTTTCTCCATAAAATGCAAGAGTTAAAATTTCATAAAACCCATTTTCAACTAAACTTTTTGCCACTTTTTGTTCTACTTTTCTGCTTGGCAATTGAGGTTTTTCTTCAATAATAATTTCTGGTGCAACTCCTTCAATATTATTCAACCCATAAATTCGAGCAATTTCTTCTGTAATATCGGCTGGAATAGAAATATCTCCTCTAAAAAATGGAACAGTTATTGTAAAAATATTATTTTCTACAGCAACTTCAAAAGCTAACGATTTTAATATTTTTGTAATTTCATCAGTTGAAATATCTATTCCCAATTGCTGATGAATTTTTTGAAGAGAAATTTCTATTATTACATCTTTTTTATCTGTAAATGATTTTTGAAAAATTTCACTTTCAATTTTTGCTTCTGGAAAAATTTCTTGAATATATTCAATTGCTTTCATCAATCCTTTTTTTGCCAATGCCAATGGAATAGATTTTTCAAAAAGAATAGAAGCATCTGTTCGTTGTGCAATAGCAATAGAAGTTCGACGAATTTTTACAGCATCATAAATGGGTGCATGAAGAATTATTTCTGATGTTTCGTTCGTAATCCCAGAATTTTTTCCTCCTTGAATTCCACAACAATCAAAAATCTCACCCGTTTCATCTTTTAAAACAATTGCATTTTCTGGTAAAGTTTTTTCTTCACCATCTAAATTCACCATTTTTTCCCCTCCTTTTGTCAATTCAAAACTCCATTTATTTCCCACACTTTTTCTATCAAACGCATGCAAAGGCATTCCCAATTCAAACATTACAAAATTTGTAATATCAACCAATGCATTGTGCGGAGTAATATTTACAGATTCTAATAATTTTTTCATTTTTTCTGGCGATTGAGTTTTTCCATCAACTCCAGAAATAGCAATAGCACAATATTCTGGAATAATTTTTTCTGCATTTTCTGGAAAAGAAATTTCTATTGGAAATGATTGAGAAGAAATATTATTTTTATTTTTTTCATCAGCTGATGAATAAATATTTTGTTGAAGTTTCCCAAGATTACACGCAACAAATTCTTGAGCAAATCCTGCATGACAAAATTGATCGGCTCTATTGGTAATAGAAGTATTTTCTATTTCAAAAATAATATCATCTTTTCCCAAATATTCTGCTAAAGGTGTTCCCAACTTCACATCACCTAAAATTTCTAAAATAGATTTTTCTTGTTCCCATATTTTTGTTTTTCCTGCAACCGATGAAGAAATATTTATTTCATCGGCACCACACAACATTCCCAAACTTTCTACTCCTCTAATTTTCCCTTTTTTAATTCTAAAATCACCAGGAAGAACTGCACCAGGCAAAGCCACAGGAACAAGCATTCCTTCCGAGATATTGGAACCTCCGCAAATAATTTGTAAGATTTCTCCATTTGCAACTTCTGTTTTAGTAATTTTAATTTTATCGGCTTCGGGATGAGAAGAAATTTCTATTATTTTCCCCACCACAACATTATCCAATTCTTTTCCTTGATATATAATTTCTTCTACTTCTGCCGATTTTTCTGTTAAAATATCAGAAATTTTTTGTGGATTATTTTCTGTAAGATCAACATATTCTTTTATCCAATTGAGTGAAACAAGCATTTCTTGTGTAATTAAAATATATAAATAATTTTTCTTAAAAATGATTTTCATCATTTTCATCTCATAAACAATATCAAATAAAAAAAGTCTTGAAAACAGAAACATTTCATGATACAATTATATGAAGAGTTTTTTAGTAGAGGTGGAACTAGTAAAAAAAACTTTTCTATCTGTCTGTTCATATGAGTTAAAGAAAATAATAAAATTATACATTAAATATTTTCTTGTGAAACATTTCACTAAAATTTCACAAGAAAATATGTATAATAATAAAAAATTATATACCCAAGAACAGACAACACAAAAACAGATCTTTTACATCACAAACACTCCTTTTTTCATTTGAAAAGTAGGAAGAATCTTGTCTCTTGTTTCTCCATCTATATGACAAGAGACAAGATTCTCTCTACTTTTCGATGACCTTTTTCGACAAAAACTTTTCATGATTTTAATAATAAAATCATAAAACCTTTTTAAAGCCGATAAAAAAGCCACCGGAGAGCAGAGTCAAAATTTTTATAATAATTATATTATTTATAAAATTATTTCTTTGCAGATCCTATTTTTTTATTCTATATATTTCTATTATTTTTTTTAATTATTATTTTATATATAATAAAATAAATGCTTTTGCTTTCAAATATAAACACAAATATTACAAACAACAGAATTATTGTTTTTTTGATTTTCCAATCTGTATACTTAAAAAAAATCAAAATTCTTATTATTAAAAAATTTTTAAATTTTTCAATAATAAAGAAAGGTAGGGAGATCGTTTGTTGAATATGCCCTGTCGACATATTCTTCATCTTCTGTCTTTATATAATAATAGAGAATAATAATACACATTATTTCTTTTAATATTTAAATAATCTTAAATTATTCATTACTTTATTATATGAAGGCTGCGACAAAAAAGACGAGCAGAAGTATTTCTGTCTCGTCTTTTTTTTTTATAAAATATTTTATATGATGAAATAGATGAAAAAAAGAATAATATTTTTTTAGATATATAATGGATAATTTACCAAAAGCATTAGAAGAAACCATTGAATATTTTTCTCGACTTCCTGGTATTGGGAAAAAAACAGCGAATAGGCTTGCTTTTTCTTTACTCACAAAAACACCAGATTATTTATCATCGTTTGGAACTCGTCTTTCAAGCCTTCATGAGAATATTTCTGAATGTAAAAAATGTTTTCATCTCTGTGAAAAAAATGAAGAACAATGTGGAATATGCAAAAATACAAAAAGAGAAACTGATGTTCTTTGCATTGTTGAATCTTCTCTCGATTTAATGGCAATGGAAAAAAGCGGTATGTATTCTGGAAAATATTTTGTTTTAGGAGGAGTTATTTCTCCAATGAATGGAATTGGTCCAGAAGAATTACGAATAGGAACGCTTCTTAAATTCTCTCAAACGAATGAGTATAAAGAGATTATTTTTGCTCTTTCTTCTACAATGGAAGGAGAAGCTACAACTATATATATTTCTGACCAATTGAAAAAAACAGGATATAGTAATATCATATCTCGAATAGCACGAGGAATTTCTCTTGGAAGTCAGGTACAATATACCGATGAAAACACTTTACAACGAGCTTTTTCTGGAAGAGGGAAAATATAATGAAAAAAACATATTATATTTTTTTTACAATTCTTTTTTCTCTTTTACAGAAAAAATAATGTACTATAGAAGATAATAGATAAGAGAACCTTTGCAATAATAATAATATCATCAATTATTGTAATAATTCCTTTTTCTCTTATTATAATTGCTCCATTTGTTATGGGAGGAATATTGAAAAATTGTAAAAAATAAAAAATTTATAGATTCTCTTATAAATGATTTCTCAAGAATATATACATCGGCTAAAAAAAATAGTAAGAAATTTTTTCCCAAGAACCAAAGATGAAATTTTCATCTTTGGTTCTTCTTTGCGAGAAAAAAAATTTAGAGATATAGATATTGCATTCATCAATTGTAGTAATGAAAAAAAAATATTTGAACTTGAAGAATATTTAGAAGAATCTTCTTTCCCTTACAAAGTAGATTTGGTAAATTTTAATAAAACATCAAAAGATTTTTCAAATTTTGTTCTTTCATCAGAAAAAAAATTATGGATTTAATAAATCTAAAACATAAAAAACAGCAACAATTTCAAAAAGCTCTTAAAAGTTTAAATGAAGTATTAAATATAAAAGAAAAAAATGCTATTATTCGAGACAGTAGCATTCAAAGATTTGAATATACGAGTGAGCTTTTTTGGAAAATGCTAAAAGAAATTCTAAAAGATGAATATGGAATAATTGCAATGAGTCCAAAATCAGTAATTAGAGAATGTGTAAGTCAGCAAATATTTTCTGCAAAAGATGGAGAATTATTTATTGAAATGATGAATGATAGAAATAGAACCTCTCACGCTTACGAAGAATCTATTGCCGAAGAGATAGAAAGTAAACTTCCTGAATATTCTGAAGAAATGAAGGAAGTTTGGGAAGAAATGAAAAAATGAAGAAATGAAAAATTTTGGGAAGAAGAAAAAAATTGTAAAAAATAAAAAATTTAAAAAATAATCATGTCAAAAAATCTTGTAATTGTTGAGTCTCCTGCCAAAGCAAAAACTATAGAAAAATATTTGGGAAAAGATTTTGTTGTAAAATCGAGTTTTGGGCATGTTCGAGACTTACCAAAAAGTGGAATGTCTATAGATATTGAAGGCGGAACTTTTGAACCAACTTATGAAATCTCTAAAGGAAAAAATAAAGTAGTAGCAGAACTTAGGCGAGAAGTAAAAAAAGCCGATATCGTATGGCTTGCAGCCGATGATGACCGAGAAGGAGAAGCAATTGCATGGCATTTATATGAAGTTTTGAAACTGGAAAAAAAAGAGAATAGAAGAATTGTTTTTCATGAAATAACGAAACAAGCCGTAACTCATGCGGTAGAAAATCCTGTTACTTTAAATAAAAATCTTGTCGATGCACAACAAGCAAGACGAGTACTCGATAGGTTGGTAGGATATGAACTTTCTCCTGTATTATGGAGAAAAATCCAAGGAGGACTTTCTGCTGGACGAGTGCAAAGTGTAGCCGTTCGAATTATTGTAGAACGAGAAGAAGAAATTAGAAATTTTAAACCAAAAGAATCGTTTAAAGTAACTGCCGATTTCACTGCAAAAACAGGAGAAACGATATCGGCTGAACTTCCAAAAAAACTTGCAACAAAAAGAAGAAACAAAAAAATTTTTAGAAAGCTGTTTAGGAGTTAATTTTTCTATTGCTGGAATAGAAAAAAAACCTGGAAAAAGAAATCCAGCTCCTCCATTCACAACATCAACACTTCAACAAGCCGCATCAACAAGACTTGGATTTTCTGTAAAACAAACAATGATGGTTGCTCAACGGTTATATGAAGCAGGGAAAATAACATATATGCGTACCGATTCTTTAAATTTATCAGATTTAGCAGTTTCAGATGCTGTAAAAAATATTACGAGTAAATATGGAAAACAATTTGTAGAAACACGAAAATTTAAAACAAAAAGTAAAAATGCACAAGAAGCCCATGAAGCCGTGCGTCCAACAGATTTTTCTGTAGAAGTTGCAGGGCTTGATGAACAACAAAAAAAACTCTATTCATTAATTTGGAAACGAGCAATTGCATCTCAAATGGCTCCAGCAAGACTAGAACGAACAACGATGAAAATTGGAAATGAAGAGGTGGAATATGATTTCATTGCAAAGGGTGAAATTGTTACATTTGAAGGATTTTTAAAAGCATATGGAACAGATGATACTGATAAATTGTTACCTGCTGTAACAGAAGGTGATGAAGTAAAAGTTGAATATTTATATTCAAGACAAATTTTTTCTAAACCACCAGCACGATATACAGAAGCATCTCTTGTAAAAATTCTTGAAGAGAAAGGGATTGGACGACCTTCTACTTTTGCTCCAACTATTTCAACTATTCAAGACCGTGGATATGTTATTAAAGGAATTGATGAAGGAACAGAACGAGAATATATTCAATTTGGACTAAAAATAGGAAAAATAGTGGAAAGCACTCGAACAGAAAAAACTGGAGCCAATAAAGGAAAACTTGTACCAACATCAATTGGAATTGTTGTAAATAATTTTTTAGTAAAACATTTTTCTCAAATAGTAGATTATGATTTCACAAAAAATGTTGAAGAGGAGTTTGATGAAATTGCAGAAGGAACAAAAAAATGGAATGCAATGATTTCTGATTTTTATGGAGATTTTCATAAAAATATGGAATTTAAAATGGAAACAGTAGAACGAAGTGAAGCGATAAATGAACGAGTATTGGGAGAAGATCCAAAAACAGGAAAACCTCTCTCTGTACGAGTTGGAAGATATGGAGCATATGCACAAATTGGGACAAAAGATGATGATGAAAAACCAACATTTGCAAGCTTGAAACCAAACCAACATATGGATACCATTACATTTGAAGAAGCTATTGAACTTTTTAAACTTCCAAGAATTGTTGGACAAACAGATGAAGGACATGACATTAAATCAAATTATGGACGATTTGGACCATTCATTATGTTTAAAGATGATACTGCTGGGAAAATATTATATCAATCTCTTAAAGATTTAGACCCAATGGATGTAACTTTAGAGCAAGCTCTTGATTTAGTTGCATATAAGAAAAAAGTTGAAATAGAAAAATATATTAAAAACTTTAGAGATGATCCAAAAGCAAAAACAGATGCTGATAAATCTATAGAAATTTTGAAAGGTCGATGGGGACCATATGTTACCGATGGAGATAAAAATATTCGAGTACCAAAAGATATTGAAGATGCTACGACTCTTACCCTTAAAGACTGTAAAGAGTTATTGAAAAAAGCAAAACCTGGAAAAAAGAAGGTAAAAAAGAAAACGAAAAAAAAAGTAGTGAAGAAAAAAACTACAAAAAAGAAAACTGTTAAGAAAACAACGAGTAAAAAAGTTGTGAAAAAAAAGACAGTGAAGAAAAAATAAATATTTATTCAATAGCTTCAATAAATTTCCCAGATTCCCCTTTTACTTTTACATTTTTAATAAGCGCATCTCTATTCTCTTTTGCTCCTGTAAGACGATTTTTCAATTTTTTTTCTGATGAAATAAGTCTTTTTTTATATATCTTTATTTTTTCATAATTCATTTCTTTTTCTATCAATTCTCTTGAAACTTCTTTTATTTGAGATTCAAGATTTTCTATCGGCCCTGATTCCCATGTTGTTAATTTTTTTTTATATTCTTTTTTCAATTGTGAAATTTTCTTTTTTAAAGAAGAAACTTTTTGTTTCAATCCTTTTTCTTGTGCAGAAAAAGACTCTATTTGAGAATTTGTCGATTCTAATAATATTTCTCCCAATGCAATATATTCATCAGTTGTTTTTTCTCTATTTTCAGAAAGTTCTAAAACAGCCCAAATATCAGTTTGAGTATATGTTTCTATATCTTTTAAAAAAGAAATATTTTGAGATGTTTCTGTAAAAGTTTGAGTAGTAAATATTTTATCGAAAAGGAATTGTTTATTTTTACTTTCCAACATAAAAATTTCAGAAATATATTCTGGATTCTCTTTTTTATACAGATAAAAAAGAGAGCGATCTAATAAAGAATTTCTATCTATTTCAATATTTACTTTATCTAAAAGGTAGTTTATTGACTCTGAAGTTCCTGCAAATGCAAGAGAGAGAGAAAAAAAAGAAGCAAAAGTAAAAAATAAAATAGCCGTAAAAAAACGGGAAAAAATCATGAAAAAAGGAAAAACATATATCATTCATCATATTATACCAGAATAAAAGTTTTTGCAAAAGCATTTTATAGAGCTATTTATTGGAAAAAGAATGAAAAAAAGGTACTCTATAAACATATTATTATTTTTATTTTTCTTGAAATGAACAAAAAATTATTATCTTGCCTTGCTCTTACTCCTTTTCTTTTTGCTGGTTGTGGTGATATTGAAATTCCAGAAAGCATTCCAACAGCAACTCCAAATGCTGTCCCAACATTAGATACAACAAATATTCTTGTTTCTCCAACTCCAGAAGCAAGCATTGCTGCTCTTTCTTGCACGGCACTACAATCGGAAAGAGATAATTTAGCAGAAGCTGTTACCCTTACTCAAGAAGAATTGAAAACATGTCAAACAGAGAAAGTACAACTCGAATCACTTTCTGCAACATCAACGGTTGCCAATAATCAAATAAAAGAAATAACTCCATTATTAAAAAAATATTTAAAACAAGTGAAACAAGAAGAATATAAATTTGATAAATGTGGAGCTTTGGGTATTGTAACAGGAAAAGAATGGTATGATGATTTCCAATCGGCTTTAAGCGCAAGTAATATTCTCTTTTCTAAACTTGAACGACAAATGGAAGCAACAGATTTTTATAGTGTTTGTTATTCTGATGAAGGGAAAACTGCATTATTTCTTGGAGCAAGAGCTGATAGAGAAAATGAATTTCATCTTATAAAATATCATTTTGCATCAAAAAGTTTAAAAGAATCTATTCTTTTAGGAGGAACATGTAAAAACTGTCCAACTTCTTTTGGAAAAAGATTTGGTCCATATATCACATTAAACTCTACATCTGGAAAATATAATTACTATTATGATTCTAATATTATTGAAAAACAATAATATTAGAATAAAAAAAGATTTAATAAAAAAATTTTATGAATTTTCCAGAAACAATTACAACAGCACTGTTATCTGGATATAGTGTTTTTACAACCTTTACAGTAGAAAAAGACAAAAGAGTAAAAGGATTTTCGAAACATTTAGAACGATTAAAAATAAATTCAGAAAAACTGTTTGGAATTACTCCAAACAGAAAAGAAATTATAGAGCAAATAGAATTATTTCTTTCTCAACAACCCAAAAATAAGAAAATATTGGTACGAATAGCTCTTTTCCCAGAAAATTTTTCTATAGTCTTTCCAGAAAAAATAGAAAAAATACAAATTATCATTACGGGACGAGAGCTTTCTATCCCAACAAAACCTTTAACTTTAGAGCTTCACAAGAATATTAGACCGTTAGCTCATTTAAAAACATCTAATCTATTTTCCAGTTTACAAACACGAAAAAAAGCTCATGAAAATGGATATTCCGATAGCTTATTTTTTTATGAAGATATTATAACAGAAGGTCCAACATGGAATATTTTTTTTGGAAAAAAAGGAAAAAATCCAGAAGATAAAGATATTCTTTTTTTCCCAGATCCATCAAAAAAAACTTTTTTAGATGGATTTACTCAAATGCTTTTAAAAGAAAATATTTCAACCGATGAATATGAAATCATAATAACAGATATATTAAAAAAAGATCTTCATCAGTTTGATTATTGTGCAATTGTGAGCAGTGGAGTGGGAATTGTTCCAGTAGAATCTATAGATGATATTCACTTCTCTGTCAATTCTATAAAAAAATTACAAAAAATTTATAATGAAATAGAAGGAGAAGAAATAAAATAAAAATTACTTCCTTACATAAAATGTGTAACAGTCATATAATTTGGCTTAATGGACATTTATAGGGTGGGATTTTGGAAATAAATTATTGAAAAATATATTGCACAATGTATAGCTATGAGAAGTTGCGACGAAGGAGTAATTTGAAAGAAGCTTCTTCACAGAGTAGAGAAACGGAGGAAAAACAAAGTGCAACGACCTCTTGAATAAGGAAAAGTTTTTATTTTGCGATAGCGAAATTATTGGCTTAATGGACATTTATAGGGTGCTAAAATAAGAGTTATGGTAGACTAGAACTACTATAACTCTTTTAAAAATAAAACAATGAATAAAAAATGCCCAAAATGTACAGAAATTTCTGTAAAAAAGAATGGTAAAAAATATG
>CAMZLA010000055.1 GCA_947311665.1 uncultured Candidatus Altimarinota bacterium
AATAATCCTAATAATCCTATTTTACCCAAAATAGAAAAACTTAAAAATGGTGTAGATATTCTAGAGGTTATTAAAAATATTGATTCTATTATTCAAGAATTGGAAACGGGTGCAAGTTCTATAGTTCCTAAGACTTTAGAAAGAATAAAAGATAAGAAATTTGAAGATTTAAATGAAAAAGAAAAAGAGTCAATAATAACAGCTGCAAATATTCTTTTAAAAAGTGATGAAGATCTGTCTTTTACAAAAAATTCAATTGATGATTTTGCAAAAAACTATGGGGAAAATGTAAAAATAATTTCATTTTTTTTACAAATAAAACTTGCAGAAAAACAAGAAACTACAGAAAAAAATAAAGAAACAAAAGGTGAAGAAACAAAAGATGAAATATTTTTTCTCGTTCATCAGGCTGGGAAAATAGAGATTGTAACAGCAGCAAAAAAAGAAGAACTTGAAAAAAATTCTGAAAAAAAAGAAGTAGAAAAACAAGAAAGTGCAAAAACAAACAATTTTCCTTCTTGGGTTTCTAATGATACAGTACTTGCAAAAAAATTAAAACTTTCATCTGAAAATCAAGAAAATTATGATGAAAAAGTAAAAACAGCAATTTCTCAAAGCTCATTATTTAAAGTTATAGATTTTTTCTTGGGAGGAATTTTAAGTTCTCTTGCACAAGGGAATTCTGTGATGGGGCGATTTTTACGTTCTTTCACAGGAATTCCAGAACCAGAAGAAATTCAATCTCCACTTGTGATGAAACAAGAAGGAGGAAAAACTATGAAACAAAAATATTTATTAGGGAAGAAAGGTAGTGAGAATAAAAAAAAAATAAATGAAATTACACAAAAAATTTATCGTCTAAAAAACAGACCATCGTCTCAACCATTAAGCAATTCTAAAATGATTACACAATCTCTCATTACGGGGTTTCGTGTAGGTAAAGATGCAATAACATCAAATATTGAGGAATGGGAAGAAAGTACACAACATGAAATAATTGTTAAACCCCGCGGAGAAAAACAATTTACAAGAATTTACTCATTTTTAAAATCTCCTATAGATGATTTTTCAATGTTGACAGCAACAATGACGGAAAATGTTAATAAATTACCAAATGGGATAGGGGACACTATTGTAAATGGAATGAATAAATTATCTGAAATATCAAGTAAAAATGGTTTTGGAATAGAAGGTGGAGGAAATACTTTATTAAATATGATGGCTCCAAAATCAGATAAATTAGAATCAGGAATTCCTGAATTTTCTAAAGTAAAATCTGAGATAGGGTTTCCATCTCATTTAGATATTAAAACTCGTCCAAATGGAGATATTGTTATTAATTGGAATGAGAAAAATGAAGAATCTTCTATTACTAATACTGCACAAGAAACAGCAGAAAAAATAGAAGGTAACTCTTTTTCTGTTGGGAGAAACGCAAATCAAGAGAATAAATTAAATACATTAGGAAATATATGAGATACATCTTTTAAAAATAATTCTTTACAGTAAAATTTGTAAAATAAAACATAATGTTCAAGAAATACAAAACTTTTTTTGTAGAGATTTTTTAATATTTATTATTTCTAATCTTATTTATTATCGTCTTTAGTTTCCTCTTTTTTTTTCTCTGGTTTTGCTCCTCCTTTAATAATCCATGTTCCTCTTGCCTGATATCTCGATAAAAATTTATCATCATATAAAATTTCATCGTTTTCTTTTACAATTCTTAAAAACTGAGAATTGAACCCTGTAACTCGATGCGAAACTGTTTGAGAAGAACCAGCAGGACGAGAAGCATCATAGGTTATTTTTGTTGCAGGTGGAGACCTATAATTTGTTTTTAATGGACCAAATATTTTTACATCTCTTTTTGGTTTTGTTCCATAATAATGAAAAAATAATTCATTATTATTATGCCCTCCTCTTCGTGTTTGAATTAAAATATCTCCATCTGATGTATTTTTAAAACGAAAATCTTTTACTCCTGAATAAATAGTTGCATCACTTCCATGTGGTGCATAATAATTTACTGCATATGAATGATTGTGTCGTTCAACAATTTCCATTCCTGCCAACATTGCTCCTCTATATGAAGTGCTTGAAACCTGACAAAGTCCTCCTCCATATTCTGGTAAAACTTTATTTCCTAATATAACGAGTTCTTTTACATATCCAGTGCTTCCATCAATTTCTCCAAGTTGAGTAGTAAAAGAAAAAATTTCTCCTTTTTTTATAATATGTCCATTAAATTTACTAGCTCCATTGGTTACATTAATAATTCTTTTATATGATGAACCAGAAAAATTTGATCGTCCAACAGAAACAAGTTCTATAATTCCTTGTTTTTTCAATTCTTCATCATTTACTGTAACAATAGGTTCTTTTTTTTCAACGGCTAAAGAAACATAGGCAACATTATTTTTTATTGCAGCTTCTATCAATTTTGCCGATTTTGAAATATTGAGAGTTACTCCTATTTGTCCATATCCTTCAAAAATAATTTCTCCATTCTCATCTTTTGAAATAGTAACATCGACTTTTTCTTGATTGACGATGGGAGCAATATTTTTTTCTAAATAGTCTTCAATAGCAGAAATATTAACTGATTTTATTTTTATATTATTTTCTTTCATCTTTTCGCTGTTTTCACTGTTTTCACTGTTTTCATTTTTTTCATCTTCTTCAATTCTTTCTTTTTCTTCATCAGAAAGACAAAATTCAGAATTTGTTTCTGATGAATTGCTAGAAATATCTTTTTTATATTTTGTACTGATGAATTGTTTTACATCTTTTACAACAAAATGCTGATATTCATATTTTAATCGAATGCTTTCTTCATTCCATTCTTGTTCTTGTTTATTTTTTTCATCAGTTGAAGCAAAAGAAAGAGGAGTTGTGAAAAGAAAAACACAAGAAAAAATATAAGAAATGCAGAAAAACCAAAAGAAAGAAAATGATTTATTCATTGAATATATTGAGAAATGTATAATAAACAGGTGTTCTATAATAACTCTAGCAAAAAAATGAATGAGAGAACAATAAAAATTTCTTTTGATAGACTGATGAAAATTGTTTATACTGCAATTGAACCTTATTTATATTTTAAAAAAAATCTATGTTTAAACAAATGAAAGATATGTACAAAATGCAAAAAGAAGCAAAAGCTATTAAAAAAGAGCTTTCTTCTATTCATATCGAAGCAGAAGTCGATGGAGTTATTGTTGTAGTAGCGGCAGATCAAGAATTGATTTCTATAGATATTCCTGATGAAATGACAGGAGCTGAAAATAAACATAAACTTTCTAAAGCAATTATTGCCGCTCATGCAAAAGCAGCAAAAAAATCTCAAGAAGTTTCTGCAGAAAAAATGAAAGGATTGATGGGAGGAATGGGATTTCCAGGAATGTAATTCCTCACAAAATTTGATATATTGAAAAATAAAAATCAAAAAATCAAAAAATCAAAGAGTAAAAGAGTAAAAGAGTAAAAGAGTAAAAGAGTAAAAGAGTAAAAGAGTAAAAGAGTAAAAGAGAGAGAAGAAAAATATTTTCTTCTCTCTCTTTGATATGTTCTATATCACTTCTCTTATCATTTCTTATCATTTCTTATCATTTCTTTTCTCACTTCTTCTCACTTCTTCTCACTTCTTTTATTTGATTTTTCCACTTTCCAGAGTTTTTTTCACTACTTCATATAAAATATCAGAAATATTTTCTGTTTCAATAATTTTTTCTAGTGATTTTTTTATGAGAGATTTTTGAGGAGTTGGCATTTTTGCATATTGTCTGAAAATTTGTGCCAATCCTCCCGAAATTTTAGAATTAAATCTATCTATTTCTAAAATTTTATTGGCAATATATTCATAATTTTCTGCTACTTTATTTTCATCATCACTATGAAAAAATGGATAATTTCTTCCAAAACACCCAAATAAACTTCTTATTTTATTCGGATTTGTTATATCGAAAGTTTCATCTTGTTCTAATTTTTTTACAAGTTCTAAACTGTTTTCTGTTGCCATGCTCATTTGCACTGCAAACCATTTGTTCATAACAAGCGGATCATTTTTCCATTTATTTTTAAAATCGAACAGAGCATTTTCTTTTTCTAAAGACTCTTTTTTACAAAGCAATGCTAATGCCTGCAATGAATCTGTCATATTATTTGAAACTTCAAATTGAGTAGAAATTAAATTTGTATAATCTCTATCTGCTTCTGAAAGCAATGATAGACATACATTTTTCAATTTTCTTGCTCCTATATTTTTTTCATCGAGTGAATAATTTTCGTTTTGTTTTGCATGATACATTTCTAACAATTCATCAGAAAGAATATTGGATAATGTTTTTATAAATAATTTTTTTGCCTCATAATATTTTTTATATTCATATGTTTCTTCTTTTGAAACAAGAGTATAGAGTGCTGGAAAAGATAAACATTGTGCTTTGAAATTATCAGAAATTTCTCTGTCTTGTAATATTGACCGATATGCATTTATAACTTCTTTTGGAATTTCATCAATTTCAGAATTTTTTATTTGTCTAATAATATGTTCTGAAAGTCGCTGACCTGCTTCATATCTATTGAAATTGTCGGAATCATGAGCGAAAAGAAAAATATTTTCTTTTTCTGAATAATTATATTCGAGTTGAACAGGAGCAGAAAAATTTCTGAGAAGTGAAGGGATTGGTTCTTTTTTTATATTTTTAAATTCAAAAGTTTCTTTTTCTTGTGTAAGAGTAATAAGCCCATTTTCAATATCATCTCCATAATTATTCAATAATCCATATGCAAAAGGAATAATATATGGGATGAAATTTTCTTTTTTAGGAAAATCACAGCTTTGTTCCAGAGTCATAAAATATTTTTCATTCTCTTCATCATATTGAGTTGTACATTTTACTGTTGGAGTTCCTGCTTGAAAATACCAACTTTCTTTAAATTGTTTCAAGTTAATATTAAGAGCTTTTTCAAAACTCCATAAAAATTCATCGATAGTAACGGCTTGTCCATCAAAAGTTTCAAAATAAACATCCATTGCTTTTCGAAAATTTTCTTCACCATAGAGAGTTTTTAGCATTCGGATAACTTCACACCCTTTTTCGTAAATGGTTACGGTATAAAAATTTTCTATTTCCATAAACGATTGCGGTTGAATAGGGTGAGCCATTGGACCTGCATCTTCTGCAAATTGCCCTTCTTTCATATAACTCGCATCTTCTATTCGTTTTACTGCTCTATCTCCCATATCACTCGAAAATTCACTATCTCGAAAAACAGTAAGCCCTTCTTTCAAGGTGAGTTGAAACCAGTCTCGGCATGTAATTCTATTTCCTGTCCAGTTATGAAAATATTCATGAGCAACTACGGCTTCAATATATTTAAAATCGTTATCGGTTGCACTTTTCTGGTCGCATAATATAGCTGATGAATTGAAAATATTGAGTCCTTTATTCTCCATTGCTCCAGCATTGAACGCATCAACAGCCACAATCATGAAAATATCAAGATCGTATTCTCGACCAAATTTTTCTTCATCCCATTTCATCGATTTTTTCAATGATTTCATTGCATGATTTACTCGTGTTTCATTTCCTTTATCTGTATAAATTTTTAATGGAACAACTTTTCCATTCATAGTAGTAAATTCATCTTCTGTACAGATTAAATCTCCTGCAACAACGGCAAAAAGATAACATGGTTTTTTAAATGG
>CAMZLA010000056.1 GCA_947311665.1 uncultured Candidatus Altimarinota bacterium
CTTGGCCTGTTGTAGGTGGAGGAACTATTACCAATGGGTATAGAAAAGGACATTATGCTATTGATATTTGGGGACCAAATCAGCCAGGTATTAAAGCTATTTCATCTGGAACTGTTATAAAAGCAGTAAATCATTGTGCTCCTCGGTCTTATGGGTGTACGGGAGGATATGGAAATGTTGTGGTTATTGATCATGGGAATGGAGTGAAAGGACTTTATGCACATAACTCAAGAGTATATGTTTCTGCTGGACAATATGTTTCTGCTGGACAAGTGATTGCAAAAATGGGAAACAGTGGGAATACATATGGTCCAACAGGAATTCATCTTCATTTTGAACTCACTATGAATGGACGAAAAGTAAACCCTCTTGGATTTTTATAGAAAGAGAAAAAAAAAGATTTTTCAAAATAATAAAAAACTGATACGATTTATAATATAATCGTATCTAATATTATTTTCTCTAAAATAATATTAGATATTATTAATTACTCACTCTACATATTTTTTTACCCCTTATATATATGTATGCACTTAATAGAATTAAACTTATTGGTTATGTAACAGAAAAACCAGAACTCCGAACTATTCCATCTGGAATGGAAGTTTGTGATGTTAATATTCGAGTTATTTCAAAAATTAAAAGAGATGATTCATCTTTCGATTCTACATCATTTCATACCATTACATGTTGGGCAGGAATGGCAAAAACGATTAGTCAATATACCGATGCAGGTTCTCAAATTTATATTGAAGGACGATTGAAAACAGAAAGTTGGGAAACAGAAGATGGGAAAAAACGATATAAAACAAAAATAATTGGAGATGATATGATATTACTCACTCCACAAAACGGAGGGTATCCAGCAGTAAATAGTGCTACTTTTTCTACGGGAATTAATGAAGTTGAGCTTGTTGGGAATTTAGTAAAAGATATTGAAGTACGACAAACTCCATCTGGACAAAATGTTGGAAGTACATCTATTGCAACAAACAGAAAATGGAGAAACAGGCAAACACAAGAAATGCAAGAAGAAACAGAGTTTCATAATCTTGTACTTTGGAATGAACTCGCAAGTGAAGGAGAAAAAGAATTGAAAAAAGGACGAAGAGTGTATATAAAAGGTCGAGTACAAAATAGAAGTTGGGAAACTCCAGAAGGAGAAAAACGATATACAACAGAAGTTGTTGTAGAAAGTGTTGCATTACTTGGACATGAAGCTCCAGTTCAAATGCAAAATGGAAATACTTCACCAGCTCAAGCAGAAACAACAACAGCAGCTACTCCTGTTGCTGCAAGTGCTTCTACAACTTCATCAGCACCAGCAGAAGCTGCTCCAGAAATCCCAAGCATAGAATATGAATCAAATATTAAACCAGAAGATTTACCGTTTTAATTTTTTTTTAATCTATGCCATACCCATTTTCCGTTTCAACAGGAGAAGAAACATTAGAAGGAACTATTTATGATAGAAAAAATATAGAACCATCTGTTCTTTTTTTGCATGGAGCGGGAAATGCAGATCAAAAAAGAGTAGCATATTTAGCAAAACAGATGATTACTAAAAAAAAATCATCTGTTACTTTCGATTTTTCTGGACATGGGAAAAGTTCTGGGAGACTTGAAGAATCTTCTCTAAAAAAAAGATATGAAGAAGCCTGTGATATTTCTCCTTTTATCAATAGTGAAGACCCCATCACTCTTTGTGGTTCAAGTATGGGCGGATATTTAGCAGTAAAACTGTTATCATTTTTCCCATGTGTTCAAACTTTATTACTCTATTGTCCTGCAATATATTCAAAAGATGCATTTGAAATTCCTTTTACTGATGAATTTTCAAAGATATTACGAGAAGAAAATTCTTGGGAAAATACAGATATTATAGAAAATATGAAAAATTTCACAGGAAATGTTTTCATTATTATTGGAGAAAAAGATGATGTTATTCCTCAAGGAGTAATTGATTTATATATGAATTCTTTTGAAAAAGCATATCATAAAGAACTCATTACTGTTCAAGGAGCAGATCATCAGTTGCATAAATATTTACAAGAAAATAAAAATGCTCAAACATATGTATTTAAAAAGATAGAGAAATTTTTATAAAAATTTCTCTATCTCTACACTTTTCCAATTGTATACTCCCCTATTTCTAAACTTCTACATTTCTAAGAGATTATATTTTTTTTAAATATAATCTCTTTTTTTCAGTATGTATTTAAAATTTATTTTTACCGTTTTTTATTGTTTTTATCGTAATCCTTCTTTTTGAAGAAACAAAGAAACTCTATTATTTAAAATACTTTTTTGTTCCAATCCTTTTATAAGCGAATGTTCTAAATCTTTAGTATATTGAGAAAATATTTTATATTCTCCTTGTCGAGATATTTTAGGATATTTTTTTAAAATATATAATCGTCCTTCTTCTGCTTTATCTGCCCATTTTTTATATTGATTAATTACTAAAGAAAGCTCTTTTTTAGGAATACATAATCCAGCTTCGGTAAACTCATTCAATCTTCGTAATACTTTTCGTAAAATAATAGCCCTTGCTCTTGTCATTTGATACCGAAGAGGAATATCTTTTCCTTCCAATTTTTTTAAATCGATTGGAGCTCCTTGAATTTGTTTTTCTCCTGTTCGCAATCGTTCTTCTTGTCTCACCAATTTATCATTCAATGCCCAATATGTGTCTTCATCAATTTCATGATGATCGAGAAGATTTTGTAAAATTTTCTTTTCAATAATAAGAGCATGTAAATGTAAAAATCCAGCAATTTGAGAGGTAGAACAATCTTTAGAGAAAAAACATGATAATTTTCGAATGCTATGTTTTTTTGAATTTTTATATTCACGAATAAGTCTTTTTGCATTTTTATCAGAAAGATAATCTTTCGATCGCAATTCTTCTATTTTTTCTATTAATGTATATATTGTTAAAATTTTTCCTTCCAGAGTTTCCAATGTTTCAATATTGGAAAACTTTGCCAATTGCATTTTTTCTACAAAATATTCAAGCATCATAGCCTTGATGAAAGTTGTAAAAAGAACACAAGAGATGATGAGCGTGGTCATTGTTTCTTTCAAAGAAATCTCAAGAGTCCAGTTTGGAATTGTTAAATCATCAGGAATCATTAACAACGCAGCAATTGCAATTGCTCCTCTTAAACTCCCCCACGATAAAATTTTCATCCATTGAGAAGGAATTTTTCTATATTTTTTGGCAAAAAGATTAAACCCAAGCAAAGGGATATAAATAGAAAATATTCGAGAAATCATTATTATAATAAAAGAAATAACAATAGTTACTCCTAATAATTTCATATTTTCTAATGTCATAGAATCAACAGTCAGCATTCCTATAAGAATAAAAATGAGAGAGTTGGCAATGAATGCAAAATGTTCCCATAAAACATCCATATGAATACGCACTTCAGGATTAAATTTTTGAATTCCTCTCGAACCTAAAATAACAGAAGCCATTACTGTTGCTATAATTGCAGAGACTTCAAATTCATAATCTCCAAAATGCAAAAGATGTTTTGATAAATCGGCAAGAAGAAAAGTTAAATGTGCCATTACTAAACTCAAAGTTAATTGAATAGTTTCTTCATCTTTTACCAAAGAAATCATCCATGTAAACAAATATCCCATTCCTATACCAAAAACAATTCCTCCAATAAACATCACAATAAACTGAAGAATTGCAATATCGAGATGTAATAATTCAAGATTTCCTCCATCATGAACAAAAAATGCTATAAGAATAACAAAAAATGCATATGATGTTCCGTCATTAAAAAGACTTTCTCCTTCAAAAAGATGAGTAAGTCGTGGAGTTACTCCCAATTTTTTAAAAACTGATAATACGGCAACAGGATCTGTTGCTGAAATGATAGCAGCAAATAAAAGAATAGCAAAAAAAGGAAGAGGAATTGGAATAAAAAGTCCAACAAGAATGAAAAGACCAGTAATAAACGCAACAGAAAGTAAATATCCAAAAATTGAAAGTAATATAATTGGAATTTTATCTGCATTCAATTTCCTGAGAGGAAATTTAAACGATGATTCAAAAAGTAATGTGGGTAAAAAAACAAAAAAGATCAATTCCGGAGACAGATGGAATTGACCTAAAAAAGATAATGCAGGAATTTCTCGAATAATGAATGCTAAAACTATTCCTACTAAAACAAGAAAAACAGAGTGAGGAATTTTTAATATATTACTTGGTTTCAATGCAAAACTTGCAATTAACAAAAATAGTGCAGCAGCAACCAACATTAAAGCAAATGAATCCATATAAAGATTATCAAAAGACAAAAAAATAAGAAATAAAAAACAGAAGAATATTCTCTCTGTTTTTAATTTTTTTTGAATAAATTTTGCTCTTGTTTATAAAGAAAAACAAGGGCATTTCTATTGTTTTTTTACAACTCTTTCA
>CAMZLA010000057.1 GCA_947311665.1 uncultured Candidatus Altimarinota bacterium
AATGCAAAATAAATCTTTAAAAAAATTATATCTTATAAATCCAAGAGGTCCGTGTGCAGGAGTTATTCGTGCATTAGATATTATTGATGAAGCCTTGAAAAAATATGGATCACCTCTCTATGTCAATCATCAAATTGTTCATAATGATTTTGTAATTTCTGAATATGAAAAAAAAGGTGTTATTTTTTGTAAAACCCCAGAAGAAATACCAGAAAATTCTCATTATATTTTTTCTGCTCATGGTGTTTCTCCTCAATTTAAAACACGAGCAAAAAAACAAAATATTACTATTATAGATGCGACTTGTCCGCTTGTAGATAAAGTGCATAAAGAAGCAGAAAATTTTACAAAACAAAATTTCCATATTCTCTATATCGGTCATAAAAATCATCCAGAAGCCAATGGAGTAATGGGAATTTCTGAAATGACTCTCATTGATAATATTAAAACAGCAAAAAATATTACTCTTTCATCTCATCAGATGAAAAAATTAACAATTCTCACACAAACAACTCTTTCAATTGATGAAACAACAGAAATTATTACAATTTTACAAAAAAGATTTCCAGATATTTTTATTTCAAAAATAAAAGATATTTGTTACGCCACACAAAATAGACAAGATGCTGTAAAAAAAATAGTACCAAATCTCGATGTTTTACTCGTTGTTGGTTCACCCCAAAGTTCAAATTCTGTACGATTGGTGGAAACAGCAAAAAAACATGGATGTGAAAGTTTTCTTGTTCCATCAGAAAAACATATTCCATTTTCTTTTCTCATTCAACAAGGAAACATTGGAATAACATCAGGAGCAAGTGTTCCAGAAAAACTTACACAAAAAATTGTAAATGCTTTATGTGAAAAATTTCCAAAAAACGAGAAAATATATCAAGAAGGGAAAAATGAAAAAGTTCAATTTGCAATGCCTAAAATTTAATATATTTCTATGAAAACAATACTATTACTTGGTGCAACAGGTTCTATTGGAAAGAGTACTCTTGATATTATTCGTCAATTTCCAGAAAAATGTAAACTGATAGGAATTGCTGGTGGGAAAAATAGAAATGCATTAGAAAAAATTGGGAAAGAATTTTCTTTAGAAAAATCTCAAATATTTTTATCCGATGAAAATAAAGAAAATATTGAAATGTTCATCAGAAAAAACAATGCAGATATTTATGTAAATGCTATTTCTGGAGAAGCAGGAATTCCTGCAACACGAGAAATAATACAACAAAAAAATCCGCTATGTTTAGCAAATAAAGAATCATTGGTAGGACATGGAATTTTTATAAATAGAACAAAAAAATGTGAAATAATTCCTATCGATTCAGAACATTCATCGATGGCACATTTGCTTTCTCAGGTAAAAAAAACTGAAGTGAAAAAAATTTGGCTTACGGCTTCTGGTGGACCATTTAGAGATAGAGAAAAATTTCCCATAGAAAAATTTTCACAATTATCGAAACATGATGCATTAAACCACCCAACATGGGAAATGGGGCAAAAAATTTCTATAGATTCTGCGACATTGATGAACAAAGCTTTTGAGCTAATAGAGGCGATGAGACTTTTCGATTTTCCCATAGAAACATATCAAGTGGTAGTTCATCCACAAAGCATTATTCATGCAGCTGTCGAAACACATGATGGAAATATTATTATGGAAGCATCTACTCCTTCTATGCATTTACCCATTGCCAGAAGTCTTTTTACTGCTATGAAAGAAAGTGTTCCACAAAAATTTTCCATAGAACATTTTTCTCCTTTTGGAAAAAATTTAACTTTTGAAAAACTTGACAATGAACGATTTCCGTCTCTTCTTTTTGCAAAAAAAGCACTAGAGTTAGGAGAAAAAAAATGCCAAGAACTGTTACATGCAAATGATGAAAGTGTGCATTTATTCTTAGAAGAAAAAATTTCATTTGCAGAAATTTTTAAAAGAATAGAAAAGATATTTTAGTCTTATTTTTTTAAAAACATTTCTACTTCTTTAAAAAATATTTTTTCTATTTCATTTGATGAATTGGCAGAAATATTTTTTTGTTTTCCATCAATCATAATAACCGCATTTTTTCCTTCGCCTTTTCCTGGGAAAAAAATTCCAATATCCGCATTTTTTGCTTCTCCCAAACCATTCACCACACACCCCATTACTGCAATATGCAACGATGAAAATTTTGGATATTTTTTATCCCAATTTTCTTTTTTTCTTTTCATTTCTAAATTTTCTAAAATTTTTTCTGCCATTTCTGCAAAATCGTTTCCTGTTGTTCTTCCACATCCAGGACACGAAACAACTCGTGGAGAAAAATTTCTAAATCCTAAACTTTGTAAAATTTCTTGGCAAATTTTTACTTCTTTTGTTCGACTTTCTCCTTGCTGTGGAGTGATAGAAACTCTAATAGTATCCCCTATTCCCTCTTGTAACAATGTCCCCAATGCAATGCTCGAACGAATAATTCCTGCATTTCCTCCTCCTGCTTCTGTCAGTCCTAAATGCAATAAATAATCACACGATTGTGATAATTTTCTATATGCAGAAATCATTACAGGAACACTGGAATGTTTTACAGAAACAATAATATTTTCTTTTGGAATACCAAAGTTTTCTGCAAATCTTGCTGATGAAATTGCGCTTTTTACCATTGCTCCCACAAAAATTTCATCACTTGTTTTCCCTTTATTTTCTTCTAAATTCATTTCATCTTCCAAAACTGATGCATCTAACGATCCACCATTTACCCCAATTCTAATGGGTTTATTATATTTTTTTGCAACAGATAAAATTGTTTCAAAATTAGTATCTGTTTTTTCTATTTTTTTACGAGAATTTCCTCCTGCAACATTTCCAGGATTTATTCTATATTTATCGAGAGCTTGTGCCATTTCTGGATATTTTACTAAAAAAATATGTCCATTAAAATGAAAATCTCCAACAATAGGAATATTGGAAGTTTTTCGTATCTGTTCTATTATTTGAGGAACAGCAAGACATGATTCATGACTATCAACAGTAATTCGTACCAATTCACTTCCTGCTTCTGCCAATTCTAAAATTTGAGAAACTGTCGCATCAATATCTGCCGTATCCGTATTTGTCATCGACTGAATGCGTACAGGATTTTTTTTCCCAAGATGTAAATTATTTAATTGTTTCATAAATATTTATTGAAAGTAAGAAAGTAAGAAGTAGAATGTTTGGGCAGAAAGTTGAAAATTTATTTTGACAATAACATTATTTTTATCTATAATGAAAGTAATAGAAAAAGAGTTTGAACATATTTTTATATGTGATGAGTCCTAAGAGACTGAGACAAGCTCTTTTTTTTGTACTCTAAAACAACTAAAAAGAATTTTTCTCCCTTTGTTTTCTTCAATTATTACAGCAAAAGTAAATAATTGAAATTTTTTTTCAATACGATGATATATTATCTTGTTTTGATTTCGTTTCTCAATATATTTTCCTGCTTGTAATATATCTGGAATTAAAGGAATAATAAGAGCTCTTTCAAGTTGTTCTTCAATAAATCCCTTTCTTCTATTTGAATATGTAATATGATTAAAAAATTTTTTTGTAACTATTATTTCTGAATCTAAAAATGGACTTAATAATGGAGAAAAATTCCGAAGAATATCAAAAGATTTTTTAGTAGAAAGGCGTATCATTTTTATCAAATGTTGTTTCATAAATATTTATAAAATATTATCTTCTCCCAAAAGAGAATTTTTCAATTGTTCTTCTCTTGTTGCATGAGTAATAAATTCTTTTTTTACTCCTTTCATAATAATTTCTCCAGAATATTTTTTTTCATTTGCATATTCAAGAACGAGACTTCCAAACCCTCCAGAAATAATACCTTCTTCTAGAGTAATAATTTTTTCATATTTTTGAAATATATCATCTAAAAATTTTTTTGGTAATGGTGTTATTTGTCTCATATCATAAAGAGAATATTCTTTTTTATTTTCTTCATCAGATATATTTTTTTGCTTTTCTAAATATTTTATAGCAGAATAACACAATGAACCAACCGATAAAATTGCAATTTTCTTTTTAATTTCTCTATTATTATCTTTATTATTCTCTTTATTATTTTGGCTATTTTTAGAGTAAATTAATTCTGGTAAAAAAGTATCTATTTCTTTTTTTTCAATATTTATTTTTGTCTCTTGAAAAG
>CAMZLA010000058.1 GCA_947311665.1 uncultured Candidatus Altimarinota bacterium
AGGTGGAAAATATTTTAAAAGTTCTAAAGAAGAAAAAAGAGGAAAAAGTTTCGATATTTTAAAAAAAGAAACTCCAGAAATTTTTGAAAAAAATATTTTACCACTCTTTGAAGATATTATAGAAAAAGTAGAAGATGAATATTTTTTGATGGGTCCTACTTTTACTGTTGCAGATTGTGTATTGGCAGCCGATTTGTCGGGGTTGAGGTTGGTGAAAAATATTTCTTTACCAAAAGAAATAACCAATTATATTTCTCGAGTAGAGAAGCGATGTCGAGTCGAATTATTGGAAAAATAATGTTTTTTAACTTTTTTATATTATGGCAAATATTGGAATTGCAGGAGCAACTGGAGCTGTTGGAATAGAAATTTTAAATGTTTTAGCACGAAAAGAAATTCCAGTTGGAGAATTGAAACTTTTTTCTTCTGCTCGAAGTGCAGGGAAAAAACAAGCAACTCCATTTGGTGAACATATTCTTGAAGAATTTTCTTTGGATGCATGTGAAAATTTAGATATTATTTTTCTCGCTGTCGGTGGTGATTTTTCTCGAGAATATGCTCCACAACTGGCAGAAAAAGGAATTACCGTTATAGATAATTCATCAGCATTTCGGTATGATGAAAATATTCCTCTTGTTGTTCCTTCAATAAACGCAGAGGCAATTGGAAATTCCAAAATCATTGCAAATCCCAATTGTACAACGGCTATTCTGGCTATGGCATTATATCCTATCTATAAAGAATTTGGATTGAAAAAATTAATTGTTTCTACCTATCAAGCAACGAGTGGAGCAGGAAATCCTGGAATGCAAGAATTATTAGATGAATCGAAAAACTATTTAGATGGAAAGCCTGTAGGAAATAATATTTTTGCACACCCAATTCCATTCAATCTCATTCCTCATATTGATGTTCCACAGGAAAATGATTATACAAAAGAAGAAATGAAAGTAACCTGGGAAACTCATAAAATTTTTAATGATAATTCTTTTCCTATTTCTTGTACAGCAGTACGAATACCAACATTACGAGCTCATTCAGAAACTATTGTTATTGAGACAGAAAAAAATATTGATGAAAATGGAGGAATAGAAAAAATACGAGAATTATTACAACAGTCATCAGGAGTGCATTTACAAGATGATATTAGAAATAATATTTATCCAATGCCATTAAATGCTTCTGAAGTATATGATGTGCAAGTGGGAAGAATAAGAAAGAATTTAGTTTTTGGAGATTTTGGATTAGAATTTTTTGTTTGTGGAGACCAATTATTGCGAGGAGCAGCATTGAATAGTGTTGAAATTGCAGAAGTTGTATTGAGTGAGAGATAAAAGTATATAATAATTTTTAATAATTTTTGTGTAGGGGCTTAATAATTTTTGTCTAGGGGCTTAATATTTTAAGCCCCTACCTTTATGTAAAACATTTTAAGCCCCTACATTTTATATAAAAAACATAAGCTATATTTTTTATTATGATAATACAAAAAAGTTCATTTAGAAATATTTTCTAAATGAACTTTTTTTGTAGAATCTTATTCTATACAATTCTTATAATTATTATTTACTTATTCAACATCAGTTCAGCTTTTCTTACTTTTGCAAGTGTTATTAATATATCTCCTCGAGTTTTCAATTGATAATTCATAGTATCATAAATATCCCAAGGAATGTAAATATATTCTAGATTACTGTCTTCTTGAAATCCACTCATCAATGTTTCAAATCCATCTTTATATGAATATACATATTCATCTTCTGGTTTATATGGAGAATATGCTAAATCTCGTGCTAAATATTGAATTCGAGAATCTTCAATATCATAATATTCTACTGTTAATCGTAAATCTTGTAATCGGATTCTTCGGTTTAATTTTTTTGCATTTGTTATAAATTCTCTTACAAATATTATATCATTTTCTGTTCCATTTTTGTTTAAAAATTCTATAGCATCAGATGCATTTCCAGTGAAAGAATTAAGATTTTCAAATTTTTCTCGTTCTTTTGATTTCTGAATAATATCTTCTTTTGTAAATTCAAGAAACATTTCTATAATATTTGTAATTTCCCAATCATTAGCAGAAATTTCTGGAAAAGTTATTGGGATTGTTTTATAGCTCATTGCTATATTTGATGAAATGTTTATGCTTGCATTATCATTATCCCAAGAGTTTTTATAATCGAAACTTCCTTCTATTGCTATGTTCGTAATAGCATTATTTTTTGTTGAAAGAATTATTTGTAATGGATGTGTTTTTGATATAACTATTTCATCTCCAATTTCAGGAAGAAAAGAAATGATATATGTTGTTCCTTTTTTTTCTATTGTTGCATATCCATTTTCTAGTGCAGAAGTGAATGCCCATTTCAATTCTGCATATCCATTAATATCTGATTCTTCATCAAAGTCTTCTTTCATTGTTTGAATATATTCTATTATTTCAGGAAATTCATTCTCAATTTCTACAACATCTAAAACAATCCATTTATTTTCAAAAAGTTCTACAAATTCCATTATTCCTTCTACAATATGTCGAACAGAATCATTGTCATGAGTATTGAGAGTGTTGATAGAGAATTTTCCAGCAAATTGGAATGTGTCAAAATCTAAAATTTCTTCATCAGAAAAAGTAGCATCAATTTCTAGAGGGAGATAGCTTTCAATTCCATCAACAGAAATAGAAAACTTCTGATTATTATTTATTATATGATATGCATTTTTATTTTTTGTAATACTGGCATCGTCTACATTATATGAAATTGAATATGTTGTTTTATTATCTTTCCAATCAAAATTTTCTCCATTTATATCGATGAAAAAATCTATATTTGTTGAAAAATTTTGTTCAAAACTCTTTTGAACAAGAGAAATTACTTCGTTAGCAAGTAGATCTGGTTGCGGTTCTTTTACTTCTTGCAAGCATTCATATCCACAATTACCTAGGGTAAGAGCAGGACTAGCAAAAGAGACTTGATTTGAAGTCGTTGTTATTGCAATCAATGCAATGGCAGCACTATATAAAATGTTTTTCATAAATATAAAAAAAGAATAAAAAAAAGAATAAAAAAATATCTCCCATATCATAGCAAAATACTATATACTTCTCATAGTTTTTTTAAATTTTATATGAAGAATAATTGGTTTGCTTTGGGTGGAGTTGTTTTTATTATTGGAGGACTTGTTTTATTATTCAGTCTTTCTGTTACTGTTCAAAATTTTGTGAATAATATTTTTACTTCAGAAAAGAAAATTTATTCTTCTGTTCAAACAAAAGAAATGGGGAATATTCATCAAAACAATGAAATTTCTCAAAAAACAAATTTTACTCTCTATTACGATTTTTCTTGTCCTTATTGTAAAAAGTTTTATGCAAATACTTTTACTCCTCTTCAAAAAAAATATTCAGACAATTTTTCATTTCAGATTATTCCATATTCTCTCAATATTCAGTCAAAAAGTTTTGAACAATCAAAATGGTTTTTGTGTCTTGTTGATGAAAAAATAGGGGGAATTTCAGAAAATATTCTTATAGAAAAAATAAATGAAAAAATAGAAATTTCATCGGTTGCAGAAGTTTTTTCATTATCTGATGAAAAAAATAAACAATTTCTTGAATGTGTATCCGATGAAAAAATAGAAAAACAGCTTCTGTCTTTGCAAAAACAAGCGAAAGAAAAAGGGGTGAGAGGAACTCCTACTTTTTTTATTGGAGAAGAGAAATTTGAAAAAAATCAATCATTAAAAAAAGTTGAATTGCAAATACTTGAAATTTTACAGTAGTAATTTAAAATTTTATTATCTTAACTTTATTCTCCCAATGAAAACACTTCATATCTCTATCGATCAAAAAAAAATATCGTATGAAATAGATTTTTTAGAAAATTTTTCAGAACTTCATTCTCGGATTCTTTCTGAAATAGCAGGAAGAAATCATGTTTTTGTAACCGATGAAAATGTTTTTGAAAAAACAAATTTTTTTACAAATATTCCAAAAGAAAAAATAGTGATTTTACCTGCAGGAGAAGAGTATAAAAATTGGGAAAGTATAACAAAAATTTTAGATAAATCTTTTGAAATGTGTTTAGATAGATCTTCTGTTGTTATAGCTATTGGAGGTGGAGTTATTGGGGATATGTCTGGTTTTGCTTCTCGTATTTTTATGAGAGGTGTACCAGTTATTCAAGTTCCTACAACCTTGCTTTCAATGGTAGATTCAAGTGTTGGAGGGAAAACTGGGATTGATACAAAACATGGAAAAAATTTAATTGGAGCTTTTCATCAGCCAGAAAAGGTCTTGTGTTGTAAGCAGTTTTTACAAACATTAGAGTTTGTAGAATTGCAAAATGGATTATCTGAAATGGTAAAACATGGAATTTTAGGAAGTGAAGATCATTTCAAACATTTAGAAAATTTTTCTGAAAAATTTAAAGAAAATTTTTTAGAAAAAAATAATAGAATCGAGATAGAAAATGCAGTTTTTTCTCTTGTTCCAGAATCGGTTTCTATAAAAAAAAATATTGTTCAACAAGATGAACAAGAAAAAGGAGTGAGAGGGTTTTTAAATCTTGGGCATACATATGGACATGCTATGGAACTCCTTTCCAATTTTGAAATTCCACATGGAATAGGGGTTGCAAAAGGAATTTGGCAAAGTGTTATAGAGAGTGAAAAAAGAGGGATATTGCAAAATGATATTGATAAAAAAAGAATAGAGAATGTTTTTTCAAATTTTAATATTTCTCTTGAAAATCCTTTTTCTCTTAAAGAAATAGAAGAAGCAATGGTGCATGATAAAAAGAAAAAAGACGGAAAAATCCGTTTAATTCTTGTGAAAAAAATTGGAGAAGTTGAATATGGGAATTTGTAAGAGATTTATTTGTTTATATATTTTTCTCTATTCTTTCATGGTTTCCATTGTGTTCGCATTTTTATTTTTAAAAGAGTTACAGCAGTTCTAATCTGCCATAACTCTTTTTTTACCACCCTGTAAATGTCTATTAATTTTTTTTCTTAAGTCTAATATTTAGATTTTTTCTTTTTTGTTGGTTTTTCAATGGTATTAATATTCTCAGAAACATCTTTTCCTCCTCTTATTCCTGTTTTTTCAATAACTTTATCTCTAATTTCTGTGAAAAGTTCAGGATTTTCTTTGAGAAATATTTTTGCTTTTTCCATTCCTTGCCCCAGTCGAGTTTCGCCATATGAATAAAATGCTCCAGCTTTTTTCACAATTTCATTTGCTACTCCTACATTTACCAAATCTCCTTCTTTAGAAATTCCTTCATTAAACATAATATCAAATTCTGCTTGTTTAAATGGAGGAGCTACTTTATTTTTTACAACTTTTACTCGAACCCCATTTCCAACCGATTCTTTGTCATTTCCTGTTCCTACATCAATCTTTTTTGTTCGTCGTATTTCCAATCTGACTGATGAATAAAATTTTAATGCATTTCCTCCTGTTGTTGTTTCTGGGTTTCCAAACATTACTCCAATTTTCATTCGCAATTGATTGATGAAAATAATAGTAGTGTTTGTTTTTGAAACAACTGAAGTAAGTTTTCGTAATGCTTGTGACATTAGTCGAGCTTGAAGTCCCATATGACTATCTCCCATCATTCCTTCAATTTCTGCTTTTGGTGTTAATGCTGCAACAGAATCAACAATTATTAAATCAACAGCTCCAGATCGTGTTAATATTTCGGTGATTTCTAGTGCTTGTTCTCCAGAATCTGGTTGAGAAATAGTACAAGTGGAAAGATCGAGTCCGATTTTTGAAGCATATTCTGGGTCAAGTGCATGTTCTGCATCTATAAACGCAACTTTTCCTCCTTTTTTTTGACACTCTGCGGCAATATGCAATGTTAGGGTTGTTTTTCCTGAACTTTCTGGTCCATAAATTTCAATAATTCGTCCTTGAGGAATTCCTCCTCCCAATGCGATATCAAGACCAATAGAACCTGTTGGGTATGTTTCAATATTCATTGATTTTGCATCTGATAAGTTCATAATAGATCCTTCTCCATATGCCTGATGAATTTGAGAAAGGGCAGCTTCTAGTGCTGCATCTTTTGGATTCGCTTTTTTTGTTGCCATAAAACAGTGTAAAGTTAAAGAGTAGTATAAGGTGTTTTGTTTTTCTGAAAATATATTACTTTTTATTTTTGACGGTGTCAAATAAAAATTGACACTTGTTTTTTCATTTGATAGCATAATGATGAAATTTTTATTTTAACTCTCTTTATATATATTTATGAAACTTCATCCTTTACAGATAAAACTTTTATCTCTGGCAGAAGAAGATATGCTTTCTGGTTTAAGTCTTCGAGAAATTGGAGGATTGGTTGGAGAATCTCATCCTCAAAAAATAAAATATCACATGGAAAAATTGGAAGAAAAAGGATTGATTTATATAGATCAAGACTCTGGACAAATAGAGTTTTTGCGACAAGAACAACAAGATTCTATTCAAATTCCTGTTTATGGAATGGCTCAATGTGGGCAAGGAAATTTATTTGCTGATGATACTATGGACGATATTGTTTCTTTTCCTACAAAACTTTTAGGGAGATATCAAAATAATGTTTTTGCAACACAAGCAGTTGGAAATTCTATGTATCCTAAGATAAATAATGGTGATTTTGTTATTGTTGAGCATCAAATAACATTTGAAGAAAATAAAGTGTGTCTTGTTCTTGCTGATGGAGACCCTCGAATAAAGCAAGTTATGACTCTTGATAATAGACATATTGCATTAAAATCGTTTAATGATGAATTTGAAACTCAGATTTTAAAATCATCAGATGTACAAATTTTGGGAATTGTGAGAAAAGTAGTGAGTGAAATTTAAAAAATAATTATGATGAAAAATTTTTCTTCCTTGGTTTTACTTTTTTTGGCAAGTGGATTTACTGTTGGTGAATATTTCCTTTTAAAACTTGGATTTTCTTTATACCCAGAAATTCATGCCCTTACAGCATATTTTTGGGGTTTTTGGGGTGCAACATTTATTCTTTTTGCTCTTTTGTGCTTTTCAAAAACACATAGAAATCTCGTTATTTCAAATTTTTCTAATTACTGGAAATGGGCTTTCTTGCTTTCTTTTTCTTTACTATCAATGGGGGTTCTTTGGTTTTATGCTATAGGAAATGCTCCTGCTGGGATTGTTGCATTCTTAGAAAATCTTACTGTTCCATTTTCATTTTTTTTGGGTATTATATTTCTAAAAGAAAAGTTTACTCATATTCAGTTTTTTTCATTGTTTGTTTCTGGGGTTGGTTTTTTTCTGATGTTTAATCTTAAGGAAAATATATCAATTATTCCTTTGCTTTCAATAGTTGGAATGGCTTTTATTTTTACATTACAAAGTTTTGTTGTAAAAAAATATATGCAAAATTTTGAATTTATTTCATTTATATATATTCGAAATATTATGACAACATTTCTAGCTGTCTCTGTTTTATATTTTTCGGGGTATATAAAAATTATTCCTCTTGGAGCTATTTTATTATTTACAATTTCTACATTCTTAGGTTTTTTTATTGCTCGAATTTTTTATTTTGAAGCTCATAAGCATTCTTCATTGGGTACTATTCATTTTTTTGGACTAATAGAGCCTGTGGCAGTTCTTTTTTTGAGTGTTCTTTTTTTAAGAGAAGAAATTTCATTTCAAAAAATATATGCTGCTGCTATCGTTTTAATAGGGTTATTTTTATTTTTCAGAGCAGAAGTAGAAAAAAAGAATTAATTTTTTAGAGAAATAGGAGACAGTAACAAGGAAGTAGATAAAAACTTAAAACAATGGAATGAAAATCTTTAATTTTCTTAATCTCTGGAAAAAATATAAAAAAAAATATAAACTAGTTTCTGGAAAGAAGTATAATGCTTCATTTTTATTAAAAAATAATATTGATCTGTTACCCACATTTTTTATGTCTTTCTCATCACAGCAATTGCGAAAAAAATATATAGATTTTTTTATTCAACACAATCATTCTCAAGTGGTTTCATCATCAACAATTCCAGATTCTGATGATCAAACAGTTTTGTTTACAACAGCTGGAATGCAGCAATTTGTTCCCAATTTAATGGGGAAAAAACATGGACAAGGAAGTCGGTTGTTATCGGTTCAAAAATGTGTGCGAACAGTTGATATTGATGAAGTAGGAGATAATAGGCATCTTACATTTTTTGAAATGTTGGGAAATTGGTCTTTGGGTGATTATTTTAAAAAAGAATCAATTACATGGTCTTATCAGTTTTTAATTGATGAGTTAAAAATTCCAAAAGAAAAATTGTGGGTAACGGTTTATGGTGGAGATGAAAAATTAGCATATGATCAAGAATCGCATGATATATGGCTTGAAATGGGAATTCCAGAATATAAAATAATTGGAATTGGGGCACCAACTGATCCTGAAAAAAGACGACGAAAAGGGCGAGGAGATAATTTTTGGGCAGCAGGAGCAACAGGTCCTTGTGGTCCATCGAGTGAATTGTTTATTTGGTTGGGAGAAGGAGAACCAGAAGAAGGACAAAATCCTGCAACTGATGAAGATAATTTTATTGAAGTTTGGAATAATGTTTTTATGGCATATGAACAAAAAGAAGATTCATCATTGCTTCCATTGGTTCAAAAAAATGTGGATACGGGAATGGGGTTAGAACGATTGACAATGATTATTCAAGGGAAAACAACGGTGTTTGAAACAGATATTTATGATGGAATTATTGCTGAAATAGAAAAATTGTCTGGGAAAAAATATCCGCCATATTCTGGAGATTTAAGTGAGGAAAATGAAATAACTCGAGCTTTTCGAGTAATAGCTGATCATCTTCGATGTTCTTCTCATCTTATTGCCGATGGAGTAGCCGCAAGTAATGAAGGGAGAGGCTATGTTCTGCGGCGATTGTTGCGACGAGCTATTCGATTTGGGAAAAAAATAGGGATTACAGACTTCTTAGAAAAAATTGCAACTGTATATATTGATGAATATTCAAACTTTTATCCAGAACTAGCAGAGCGAAAAAAAGTTATATGCGATGCTTTGCATATAGAAGAAGAAAATTTTTTACGGACTTTGGAGAAAGGAGAGAAAAAATTGGAAGAAATAATACAAAAAAAATCATTAAAAAAATTTTCTGGAAAAGATGCATTCGTTCTTTCTGATACCTATGGGTTTCCAAAAGATTTAACACGGGAAATTGTTTCGGAAAAAGGATATGAAATTGATGAAGAACAATTTAATACAGAATTTGATGAAGAGCTAAAAGCACAAAGAGAGCGATCTCGATCATCTGGAAAATTTGAAATGAAAGGACAAGGAAATGAGGTTTTTGATGATTTACCAGCAACACAATTTATTGGAGATACTGGAGAAAAATTGCAAAATATTGAATGTACTGTTCTTGCTTTTATTAAAGATGAATTGTCTAATTCTGATGAGAAAATGCAAAAGTACAGAATTGTTGTAGATAAAACTCCTTTTTATGCAGAAAGTGGAGGGCAGGTTGGAGACAGAGGAGAGCTTATTGTAAATGGTGTAAAAATTATAATTACTGATACTAAAAAATTGAAAAATGGTGTTTTTGTACATTATGGTACTTTGACAGGCTCAGTAACCGATTTGGCCCCTGAGCTTGTCGAAGGGTCCAAAGTACAACTCTCGGTAGATCAAAATTTGCGAGAAAGAACAACTCGTCATCATTCAGCAGCTCATCTTTTGCAATCGGCATTGTTATCTGTTCTTGGTGATGGAATTGAACAGGCAGGTTCTTTAGTTGATGAAAACCGTACACGGTTTGACTTTAGTTATCCAAAATCACTTTCAAATACAGAGATAAGAAAGGTGGAAGAAAAAATTTCTAATTATGTAATAGCTTCATATGATATAGAAATAAAAGAAATGAATATTGAAGATGCAAAAAAAGCAGGGGCAGTAGCACTTTTTAGTGAAAAATATGGAGATATGGTGAGAACTGTAAAAATGGGTTCTCCCAGTTTTGAGCTTTGTGGAGGGACGCATATTACCAATACTGCACAAATAGGAGCAGTGAAAATTATTTCTGAAACTTCATCAGCTTCAGGAATACGGCGAATTGAAATGGTTGTGGGGCAAGCGGCTCAAGAATTATTAGATGAAAAATGTTTTCAAGAAGAATGCATTATAGAAAAATTAAAATGTTCATCAGTGCAAATAATGGATCGAATTTCTAAATTGCAAGAAGAGAAAAAACTTATGAGTGATGCTTTGGGGCAAATAGAAAAAAAAATATTAAGTTTTGAAGCAGAAGAATTTTATGAGAGAAGAAAGGTAGTGAACGCAAATTTGCGTTCATTACAGGTAATATGTGAACCAATCCCAACTCATGATATGAAAAAAGTAGGAGGAATGGCACGAGCATTGTCAGAAAAAGGAGTTGATATTGTAGCTCTTTTTACTGAAGATGGAGGGATTGCTATTGCAACACAAAAAGGAGAAGTTGATGCACGAGAAGTATTTGCAAAAATAAAAGAAATTGCAGGAGGGAATGGAGGAGGAAGTCCATTTTTTGTACAGGGAAAAGGGGTTGAGTTGGAAGAATTTGGGAAGGTGAGGGAGTGTGTGGAGGGTTTGTAATATTTCCCCTGTATTTCCAACTGATGAAAATATTTTCGAAGTCATGTAAAGAACGCATATATGCGTTCCCTACAAAATTATATATAAA
>CAMZLA010000059.1 GCA_947311665.1 uncultured Candidatus Altimarinota bacterium
AAGAGCTATGATATTTGTAGTAATTACTTCTGTTCGAAAAACTCTTACACCACTTTCGTGATCCCAACTTCTTGTTTTTAAATGTCCTTCTATATAAACAAGTCGTCCTTTCTTACAGAAATTTTTTGCAATATGAGCAAGATTTCCCCAAGCTACAAGATTATGAAATTCTGGAATAGTTATTTTTTCTCCATCTCTCATTGATTCTCTATGAGTTGCAATTACAAAAGTTGCAAACTCTTTTCCTGCCATAGTAACTTTCATCTCTGGACTTCTTGCAATATTTCCCAATAGAGTTACGGTATTTACTGTTCTCATTTTTTATAAAGTGTTAAATTTTTTAAATCTGTTTTCATACTATAGAAATTAAGATCTACACTTCTCCTTCTTGAACGGGTGGAACTTCTCCATGAACCTCTGCATCTATTTCTTCATCGGTTTCATGTATTGAATTTTTTAGTTCTGAAACTTTATCTTCATCTGGAATTGAAGAACTTTCTTCTTCATAGATTTTATCTAATTCAAAATCTATTTCTTCATCTTTTTCATTTAAAAGGTCAACTTCTAACCCTAACCCTCGCAACTCATGAAGCAATACATTGAATGATTCAGGAATAGATGGTTTTTGAAGAGGAAGTCCTTTTACAATAGATTCATAGGCCTTAGATCTTCCTGTAACATCATCAGATTTAATTGTTAACATTTCCTGAAGAGTATGTGCTGCTGAATATGCTTCAAGAGCCCATACTTCCATTTCTCCAAATCTCTGCCCTCCTTGTTGTGCTTTTCCTCCCAATGGTTGCTGAGTAACAATGGAATATGGACCAACCGATCGAGCATGAAGTTTATCTTCAACCAAATGATTTAACTTAATCATATATGTTGTTCCAACTGTAGATTTAAATTGGAACGGATCCCCTGTTTTCCCATCAAACAATTGGAATTTCCCATCTTCTGGAAGATTTGCATCTTTTAAAAATTCTTGTATTTCATCAAAAGAAATACCGTTTAAAACAGGAGTTGCAAATTTAACGCCCATTTTCACTCCAACCCATCCTAAATGAGTTTCCAATATTTGCCCAATATTCATACGAGAAGAAACTCCAAGTGGATTAAGAATTATATCTACTGGTGTTCCATCTTCAAGAAAAGGCATATCTTCACTTGCAACAATTCGAGAAATAACCCCTTTATTCCCATGTCGTCCAGCCATCTTATCTCCTACTTGAATTTTTCGTGTTTGTGCAACATAAACTCTAATCTGCTTCAAAACTCCTTGATGAAGCTCATGCCCTTTTTCTCGAGTAAATATTTGTACATCAATAATTTTCCCCCCTTCTCCCCCTGGAAGACGAAGAGATGAATCTCGTACATCTTTTGCTTTTTCTCCAAAAATAGATTGAAGTAATTGCTCTTCAGGAGTTAACTCAACCTCTCCTTTTGGAGTAATTTTCCCAACTAATATATCTCCACTATTTACCCATGCCCCAATTCTAATAATCCCATCTTCATCAAGATTTGCAAGTTTTGCATCTCCAACATTTGGAATATCTCGTGTTACTTGTTCATTCCCCAATTTTGTTTCTCGAATATCAATATGAAAATTTTCAATATGAATTGAATCATAATATCCTTTTTGCGCTACTTTATCAGAAATAATAATTGCATCTTCATAATTATACCCCTCCCATGACATATATGCCACTGTAAGATTTCGCCCAAGAGCAAGCTCTCCATTTTCAGTCGATGCTCCATTAGCAAGTGTTTGATTTTTTACTACTTTTTCTCCTTTCTTTACTGCAGGACTCATATGAAAACAAGTCGTTTGATTCGACCGAACATAATTTGGAAGTTCATATGTTCTTTGCTTTCCTGAGTTATATTGAATTTTTATTTCTCGTGCATCAGCCTCTAAAACTTCCCCCTCTTCATCAGCAACAATAGCTGTTCCAGCTGCTTTTGCAACTTCACCCTCTAACCCTGTTCCCATAACTGGTGCTTTTGGAGTAACAAGAGGAACTGCTTGCCGTTGCATATTCGACCCCATAGAAGCACGAGTATTATCATCATGCTCAAGAAAAGGAATTAATGCTGTTGTTTCCGAAACAATTTGTTTTGATGAAATATCAAAGTGAGTAACAATAGAAGAAGGAACAAGCAATGCTTCCCCTTTAATTCGGGCAGCAATAACATCTCCAATAACATTCCCATTATCATCAATATTTCCTGATAACTGACCTACTACTATTTTTTGTTCTTCATCTGCATCTAAATATTCAATTGATCCATCTACAAAAGATAACAACTGAACCATTCCTTTCTTTTTAGAGGCAATCGATTTTGCCATTTTTTTATCAATAATATCTCCAACCTTTCCTACCCCAGAAATATCTTCATTTAAAATTCTTCCAACAATATCACCATCTGCTGGCAATTCTTTTTTTACAGATTGTAATGGTGTTGTAATAAAACCATATTCATTTACTTTTGCATAACTTGCGAAATGCAGTACCAAACCAATATTTGGACCTTCAGGAGTGGCAATAGGACAAATACGCCCAAAATGAGATGAATGCACATCTCGAACATCAAACCCAGCTCTTTCTCTTGAAAGACCTCCTGGTCCCATAGTAGAAATTCTTCGCTTATGTGCCAACTCTGCCAATGGATTAATTTGATCCATAAACTGAGACAATTGAGAACTTGCAAAAAATTCTCGCATTGCAGCTGTAACAGGCCGAGAATTTACCAGTTGAACTGCTGTAATAGCTTCTAAATCAACAACCGTCATTCTGTCTTTTGCAATTCGATCAACTCGCATTAACCCTACTCGAAACTTATTCATAACCAACTCTCCAACACTTCGTACTCGTCGATTAGATAAATGATCAATATCATCAACTTCTCCACCTGTTCCAGCAGTAAGCTGAATAAGTTCTTTCATTATAGGAATAAAATCACTTACTTGAAAAACTCTATTTTCTTGAGTATCTGGAGTATCAAGATCGAATCGTTTATTAAGTTTATATCGAGCAATTGGACCAAGATCATATTTTTTAAAATCAAAAAACATAGAATCTACAAGAGATTTTGCATTTTCTGCTGTTGCCATATCCCCAGGCCTCACTTTTCTATATATAGATTGATACGCCTCTGCAACAGTCTTAGCAGAATCTTTTTCCAATGTTTTCAATAAAACATCTCTATCTTTTTCATTTAAATCTCCAAAGGCATCAATAATATCTTGATCTGATTCATATCCAAAAATACGCATCAATTGAGTTGCAAGAAATTTTCTTTTTCTATCTATTTTTGCATATAACAATCCTTTCTTATCACTTTCTACTTCTAACCACACTCCTCTTCGAGGAATGATTTTTGTTGCAAAAGCACCTGGAACTCCTTGAACACGAGAGAAAAAAGACCCAGGAGAACGAACAATTTGATTTACTACTACTCGCTCAATACCATTAATGATAAATGTTCCTTTTTCTGTCATTTAAGGAATAACTCCAAGAAAAACCTCTTGCTGTTTTATTTCTCCCGTTTCTTTATTCACCAATTTAACCTCAACCTTAAGATTTGCTTCATAAGATAAGTTATCTCGTTTCGCTCTTTCTGGATCGATTTTTGCGTCTTCTAGTGAATGCTTTAAAAAATAAATCTCTACTTTTTTACCAGAAAAATCTTGCAAAGGAGAAATTTCTTGTAGCATTTCATGAATACCATTTTTTAAAAAATCGGCATATGAGTCTAGTTGAACTTGAATTAAATTTGGAAGATATTCTGCATCTTCATTTTCTGAAAAGAAATATCGACCATTAACAATTTTTGTAGGCTTTTGTGTAAAAGCAACTGATGAATCTTTTTTCGCACCTTGAGACATAACAATAATAATAAAAAAAAGAAAAACATTATTGCATTTTTCCGCAAGAAATGCAGAAAAACACATATGGCTTTCTTTTTTTTCATTACGCAATCGAGTCTAAAAGAAAGTTTTTTTATAAATGTAAACCCATTACACCTTGTTTCCATTTTTTTTGCAAGAGATTATTACCACAAAACTATGCAAAACAAAGAAAATAAAATATAAACAATATTATTTTAACCAATCAGGTAGTTTACCTTGAGAAGAATTCTCTTGTTTTGGCAATTCTGCATCTGTAGCATGAATTATTTTTTGAGAATTATCAGTAACAATATCAATATTTTCAAGATTATAAAGATTGTCATCTTTTATATTTATTTCAGCTTTTTCCAGAGAATTTTCTACTCTATCATTGTCTATATTATTATTTGTTACTTTTTCATCCTGATTTTTTTCTAATTCTTTTGATTGTTCTGATTGTTCAATTTTTTCAGACGTTTCTAATGCTTCAAGACTTACTAATTCTTCATCTGTTTTTTCTGTTTCCTCTGGCTTCTCTATATCTTCTTCTTTTTCAATAGAAGATTCGATACCCATATCTCCTTCAGGTATATCCATATTTTTTAACGGAAGATTTTCATCAGTTATTTCATCTTTTATTTCTGCAATATTTTCATTAGTAATAAGAGGTTCTTCAAGAGAAGATAAACTATCAGAACTTTTAACATCTTCAAGCCATTCTGGATGTTCAACATCGAAAGGAGAAGAA
>CAMZLA010000060.1 GCA_947311665.1 uncultured Candidatus Altimarinota bacterium
TAAATATCTTTTGCTCGTTGTTTTTTTGCTGCAATTTCTCGTTTTTTATCAAGTTTTTTTTTCTCTTTTTCCAACAAACGATGCAAACCATCTTTCCAAGAAGAAAGTTTTGGAAGATTATTATTTATAAGAATTGAGGAAATAGGGCGAGGAGCAGGAAGTTCAAAAGTTTTTACCGGAATTATTTCTGATGATAATCCAAGAAAATTTTTAATTTCTTCAACCAATTCTTTTCGAGAAGCAGAACCATCGTTTACCATGTGAAATATTTTTTCTGTTGGCAATTTTTTTTGTAAAATGAGAGAAAATAAACTTTTTACTACATCAGCACAAAAAGTAGGATTTCCAAATTCATTAGCAATAATTTTTACTTGTTTTTGAGTCTTTAACATATGAACCATTTTATTCACAAAACTTTGCCCATATTCTCCTGCAAGCCAAGCCGTTCGAAGAATATAACCTTTTTCATATTCGAGAACAGATTTTTCCCCTACTAATTTTCCAGATCCATATTCTTGTGCAGGATTTGTTGCATCTGTTTCAGAAAATTTTTGATCTGTTTCTCCAGAAAAAACATAATCGGTAGAAAAATGGAAAAGAGGAATGTCATATTTTTTACAGATTTTTGTAATATATGCAGGTGCTAGAGCATTTACCTGAAATGCTTCTTCAGAAGTTTTTTCAAATTGTTTTTCACATTTATCAACATTGGTATATGCTGCGGCATTGATCACTCCATCTATAGAGAAATTTTTTATAACCGATATCATTCCTTCTTCTACTGCCTCTTCTTTTGTAAGATCTATATTAAATCGAGAATATGGGATAATTTCTATATCATCTCTCTCCATTGCTGTATTAAAAATTTCTGCTCCCAGCATTCCCTGAGCCCCAAAAAGTAAAAAAGTTTTTTTCATAAATAATTTTTAATGATTTTTTTTATACAAACTGTACCATAAGACAGAGAAAAACAAATAAGAAAATTTTTTATGTTCTCATATTTTTCAATTTCACTAAAAACTCATCAGAATAAATTTTTTCCATTGGAAGGTCCTCTATTTCTTTCCATGTAAAAAATTTTATTTTTTTTGTTTCGGGGAAAATACCAGATAAAATCTGACATCGAGAAAATCGCAAACGGGCAACTGATGAATGAAAAGAACTTTCTTTTATTTCTTCTTCCCAAAAAGGAGGACGAACAGAAATTTCTATATTCCATTTTTTTTGTGAAATATTCTGCAAAAAATGTCTATGATTTTTTTGAGATTGTTCATTCATATTTCGCCCAAAAATAAAAAAACCCCATATTTTTTTCCCCATTTCATCCGTTTTTTCTGTTAATAAATATTTATTATTATCTCTTAAAACTAAAACAGAAAATTCATCAGCAGAAACTCTTTTTTTCATTATTTTTTTTGGTATTTCTATTTTTTTTCCTGCATGAAAAAAAGCACATTTTTTTTGTAAAGGACAAGATTTACAATCAACTTTTTTCGCTGTACAAAAACGAGAACCAATATCCATAAAGGCATGATTGAGAATATCTCCTTGTCCTGATGAATAGAAAGAAAATGCTTTTTTTTTGATTTCTGATTTTTTTTCGATATTCCAAACACGAGAAAAAACTCTATATAAATTTACATCAAGAGATGGAATGCTTTGTTTATATGAAAAACTACAAATAGCATGTGCCGTATACTCCCCTATTCCTGATAATTTTTCTAGTTTTTGAACATCGTTTGGAAATTTCCCATTATATTTTTTTACAATTTCTCTAGCACATTTAAGCATATTTTTTCCCCGAAAATAGAACCCCAACCCTTTGAAATATGGAAAAAACTCTTCCCAATTTGCTTGTGCTAAATGATGAACTGTTGGAAATTTTTGTATTGTTTTATTATAAAAATTTATAACACGAGATGCTTGAGTTTGCTGTAAAAAAACTTCAGAAACCCATATTTTATATGCATCAGATGTTTCTCTCCATGGGAAAAGTCTTGCATTTTTTTTATACCAATCAATAATTTTTGCAATATTTTCTTTATTCATCAACAAGGCAATATTTTATAAAAAAAGAGAAGTATTATTTTTATAATACTTCTCTACAATATCATATTTTATAATATTTTTATATTTATTTTAGAACTTTCAACTTTTTACTTTCAATCGGTGTTAAATATTACTGAGCTTGACGCAGTAGAATATCGGCATATTGTTTTATTTTTTTCCCAATGGGTTGTGTAGAAGAACTATATGAATATGCAATTCCTGCTTTTTCTTTTGCTTTATTTGCATAATCTCTCAAGGCTTCATAATCTTTTTTTAGACCAAATTCATAAGCAGAAATTAAATCTTGCATTGCTAATGCTGTTTCATTTGCCGCTTTTACAATACCTGTTTCTGGTGATTCTTTTAGAGCAAGAGAAGAATAAAATGTTGCACTATCAACCTGAGCTCGAGCTTTTTTAATATCATCTTTAGAAAGAGAAAGTAACACACTTAAGAGTTCAGACTCTGTAAGTTTTAAATATTTTTGAACATTTCCCCCTTTTTGCAATATTATCAATTGATAAATTATTTCTACACATTCTCCTCGAGTAAGTTTTTTTTCTGGATATAAATTATTATTAACATCAGGAGAAATAATAAGTAATGCTCGAGAATAACTCATAAAAGATTTATACCACGCATTATTACTTACATCGTTTGCAATATTGATTCGTGCATTATGTTTTGAAACATCATGGTTAAATGCTAGTAATGCCATTTTTAAAAATTCAGCTTTTATTACTTCTCGTGCTGGAAGAAATTTTCCAGTTTTCCCATCTCCAGAAACAATGCCTTTAGCCTTTGCTGTTGCAACAAAAGGAGCAAACCATTGATCAGAAAGAACATCTGAAAAATCTGAAGAAGAAACTGTTTGAGACGATATTCCTGCTGATTGTAAAATCATTTTTAAGGCCTCAACTCTATTAACTTTTTGATCTGGTCGAAAAGTTCCATCTTCATATCCTTTAATAATTTTAGCTCCTGCCAATGCTTCCACAGCATTATAATATTTTGATGAAGAAGGCACATCTGGGAACGATGCTGCAAAAGAATGAGAAAAAAGAACAAGCCCCAAAATTGATATGAAAAATAATGAACTAGAGAATATATAACGAGAAAAAATATTCATAAAAGATAATGTGTTAAATAAAAGATAATATTAAAAGTTTATATAAATAAAAACAGTAGAAAAACAGTATATGAAGTATACTGTTTTTCTTTCTTTTTTTTCAAGAATCAGATATTGAAGGGTATTAAAAATCTTTTATAGCCTTATTATTTTTTTTCTTAATTTTAAATTTTTTTTAATTTTTTTTAATTATCAGATAAATTTTATTGTAAAATATTTTCAACCGTATAAGTAACAATATTTTTCATTGTATCATCTGTTATAAATTCTCCTTGTTCTGCTGCAAAAAGCATGTAATAAAATGGTGCTTCATCATTTTCATTCAACAATGTTTCCAATCCAGAAATTCTATCTGTATCATTATCAGTATTTGTATCTGCCGTATGAACAAGAGTTCCTCCCTCTTTTACAAGGAAAATATGGTTAACCGATGGATCACTTCCTGCTCCATAAACTCGTTTTACATATGCACTATATCCTCCATAATTAAACTGCAAGGTATCTGTTAAACCTCGACCATCAGCACCTAAATTTCCTGTAATGAAAAAATCTGTAATATTTGTTCCTATATTTGCAGAAAGAAAAAATATATTATTTTGAACCGATGTAAAATATCGTCCATTTACTCCAAAAATATTATCATCAGAAATTAATGCTCCGGCAGTATATGAAATATTATTTTGTAAATTTGTATTTATAAAATTTCCATCATCATACATATCATTTCCTCCATCTATAATTCTATCTCCATCATATCCCGTATCATATCGAATAGCATATAAATTTGGAACCCACTGTCCTAAAGTTGCTGCATTATCTGCAAAATTATCTGCAATTGCATCAATAGAAAGAGATTCAATAACATTGAAAGTTAGAGTATTTCCAGTCCATGATTGATTTTCATTTAACGCTGTTACAGTAACAGCTATAGGACTTGAACCTGTGGTAATAACAGCATATGCCGTTGTTGCATTTTCAATAACAATATTTTGAACTGTTACACCTGATGAAAATTCAAATTGAGTTAATGGATTAAAATTATCTCCTGTAATTGTGATTGTTTCTGTTGTATCTATAGGAAGTTGAGTGGGTTGTAATAAATAAATATAAGGAAGAATAACAGCAGCTGTATCCATATCATTATCTAAAATATTCCATGATGAACCATCGCAAACATATGAATATTTGGTATCAGTATTATGATATGCTTTTCCATTATTTTCTGCATTACAACTTGGAGCAACTGCAAGATTTTCTAGTCTGAAATTAATAATTTCATTTCCTCCAAAATCAACATCGTCAGAAAAAACAAATGAATTTTTTGCATCATCAAATTGTAAAAAATGCTGAAGATTATCTCCAAAAAAGAGAGATGAAGAACCACCTTCTATAGGAATAAGAAAGTTTGAATTACCATCTTGTTCTATAACAATTATATCATCAGAGTCTTGCAATTCTGAAAAAGCAGAAACTGATAAAATCAGAAATGCTGAAGCCAAAATAGAAAAAAACAGAAAGAGAAAAAAATTTATATTTTTTTGTGCCGATTGTGTAAAAATTAGATATTTCATAAATATTTTGACAAGAGTTATATTGTATTATATTAATATTCCAAAGTTATATTTTCTGCCCCTAGCCATCTATATATAGATGAATCGAATACCATAGAACTTGAAGAAGCAACTGAAGAGGTATAAACAACTGCTCCATTTACAAGATATTTAAGAGTTGTACCTTCTCGAGAGAGAGATAATATATCTCCAATTGCAAAAGTCCCAAATGAACCTCGAGATACACCATTTTCATAAATATTCAATTGATTACCATCTGATATATAAAATGCATAATCAATTGTTTGATATTGAATATCAGGATCTGAGTTATCTACTCCCATCATTGCATATCCTCCAGTAGATTGACCGTCCATATAAACAGGAGTAAATGAAAGAACAAAATCTGAATTGGCAGGAACAGTTCCAAAACTTGCCCCATGTGTCCATGCTTCATCTGCAGTAGAAGGAATAATTTTCCCTTCAGAAGTAATCACATTTTGCACTCTTTCCCATGAAGTTTCTGCTGTTCCAGGAATAAGGGTTTGAGTATTTATTATTTCTAAAATCCCAACTCCATTACCATTCCATGTCTCATTTGTTACTCCATTATTACTGATAATAATATCAAAATTTCCAGAATCATTAATAGTTGGAGTTACATCAACTATTATTTCTGAAGGAGAAACCACTGTTACAACTCCCAATACTCCTGTAAACCCAGGGATAATAACTGAGGAATCGAAAGAAAATCCACCACCAGAAATAGAAAGAGTTGTTGTTGTTTCTGCCTGTAGAGAAGAAGGAGAAATTGATGTAATATATGGACTTATTCCTCCTGTTGCTTCTTCATCAATTTGTTTCCAAATAGATCCATTACAAACAAAAGAGTTATCATTTGTTGTATTATGATATAAACGACCTGATGAATTTGTTTCACACACAGGTGCATTTGCTAAATTTTCTATTCGCATATCGAGAAGTTGATTTCCTCCAAAATCAACATTATCAGAAAAAACAAAAATATTTCTATCTGCATCCCATTTCAAAAAATGAGAAAGATTTTCTCCAAAATAAAGAGTTACATCATCATTCACTCCTCCATCAATAATAAATTCATTTAAAGAATCTCCTTCAAAGATAACAATATCATCAACTTCTCCAAGGGCAGAAGAAGTTGCAAGAGAAAGGAATAACATCGCTGGTATAAGTATTTTTTTCATATAATATTTTGTAATATGTGTATTTTTTATTTTTTTATTTTTTTCTATTACATCTCACTATCTATGAGTTGTATATTTCAAAACAATATCTCCCACTCGTACTGCATTTTTGTCTTTTGTATACGGTTTAAGAGTGATATAAATATACTCTCCCAACTGAGGATTGAATGCTGCATTGATATTTGGAGCAAAAGAAGTCCAAATACCTGAAGATAATGCAGATTGAGAAGCTGCAATATTTCCATTCGCATCTCTTACTTCTATATCAAGAGCTGAATCTGTTACCGCTCCCTCTGTTTTATATGAAATAGAAAATCCTTTAAATTCATCAAAATTATTTGGTAGTAACACTTTAAATTGAATATCCATATCTTGAAGAGATGCCTGCTGAGAAATTATTTTATAAAAATGTTTATCATTTGTTCCAATTTTTTCTAAAGATTGATAAATATTTATTTTATTATCTGTACCATCTGCATGCAATGAAGCAGTTCCGAGATCGACTTGATGAAAAACTCCTTCACTTGATCCTATATAAGCATCAAGTTTTCCAATACTGGTTGTAATATCCTCTCCATTAGAAACAATATTTTCTGATGAATAATTGAAATCTCCTACGGCATCATTCAATTTTGCAATACCAGTTACATTATCTGAAATAGTTGAAGTGTTACCTGCAATATTATTGGCATTTGTAGAAATTCCCTGTGTATTTAATTGTATTTGTTTATCAAGTTTTATAATCCCTTGAGTAAGAGTATCTCCAAAAGAAATATATTGAGCGCCTGTAAAATCTCCATTTCCAATAATAGTACCAATATCACTGATATCTGATTTCAAGCTATCTATTTTACCTGAATTATCTGAAATATTTGCTGCATTTTGTGTAATTTTTACTGCTAAATCTAATACTTCTTGCTGTACTCTACTTATATTTGTTTTATTTGATAAAATATTTGCTGCATTATTTACAATATCAGCTTCTGCCTGTGTTATAGCATTTTTATTTGCTAAAATTTTTGAACTATTATCTAAAATATCTGAGGTATTAGACAAAACATCAGCATTTAAATCATTCACATCAGACTGTAAATCTATAATATTATTTTTATTTTGAGCGATAACTGCCGCATTTCCCAAAATATCTGCTGCATTTTGAACAATCGCTTCTTCTGCTGTTGCAAGTCGAGAACCCAAATCTGAAAGAGTTGATTTATTCGTTAAAATATCTGCGGCATTTTGCAAAATATCACCTTTTACATCACTCATTTCATTTTTTAATGTAATAATATCAGCTGCATTTTGTGAAATTTTTGCCGCATTATTTACAATATCTTGCTGAGCAGATGTAAGAGTATTTGTATTTGAAAGAATATTTGCTGCATTTTGAATGATATCAGCTTGTGCTTGTGTTAGAGAAAGAGAATGGGCTGCAACTGTAGACTCTAAAGCATCTATATCTGATGAATTTTCAGAAATATGAGAAGAATTATTAGCAATAGCTGTTGTATTTCCTAAAATATCTGCTGCATTTTGAACAATGGTTTCTTCTGCTGTTGTAAGTCGAGAATCAACATTTGAAATATTTGTTTTATTATTTAAAATATCGGCAGCATTTTGCAAAATATCTTGCTGTGCTTGTGTAATGTTTGCAACATTTTCTGCAATAATAGATGTATTCCCTGCTATATTTGTAACATTTCCATCTACCGTATTTGATAAATCTGAAATATCTACTCCATCAACTGTTCCTGTTAATTCAATATTTCCATTTACCAATATATCATCACTCAATTCAAATTGTTCAGATGCTGCATTCCACATTAAAGTCTCATTCAATGTTCCACCAAATTGTAAAGTAATATTTCCTCCCGTATCATCACTATCTATAACTATTTTTTCTGCAGCTATTTCTCCACCAGAAGCTGTAACTGTTATAGTTTCAAGTTCTGTTTTTATTTCTTCAAGATTTTGAGAATTTTGAGAAATAGTTGTCGTATTATTAATTATTTCAGCTTGTGCTGCTGTAATAGCATTGGCATTTGTTAAAATATCAGTAGCATTCTTAATAATTTCAACCTGAACCGCTGTAAGAGCTGTTGCTGTTGATAAAATATCGGCAGCATTTTGTGCAATTGCAGCTTGTGCTGCTGTAATATCTCCTGCATTTTGTGCAATTGCAGCAGCATTTGCTAAAATATCAGAACTATTTTGTGCTACAGCATTTGCCAACTCTGAAACATCTACCCCATCAACCAATCCTGATGTAATTAAATCTGTTTGCAATTCAAGATCTCCTGTTAAAACAAATCTATCATTTTCTACATTATAATGAAGATATTCTTGAAGATTTCCACCAAATTGCAAAGAAATATTTCCTGTTCCTGCATCTTCAATAATATTTTCTGAATCAATTACAAAAGTAGAACCTTCAGATCCTTCAGAAACTTCTGAATGTCGAGCATATGGAACTGATGCTATGAATTTTCTATCGGTAGTATTTACTCCTCCATCTCCGTCAATATCAAGAAGTTGATATGCAGAATCTGGATCTGATGCTTTTTTTATTTCAACTTGTAAATATTTATAAGAATCAATATTTAAATTTTCTAACGAAGAAGATTTTCCCAAAACAACAGAGAAATGACCTAAATCATTAAAAGAAATGGGAAGAACTTCTACCCAACCTGCATAATTCTCAGAAGAGGAATTTATTTCTCCTGATACATTTACATCAGTTGAAATATAATCTCCATTTTTCCAAAAAGAGAAACGAAGAACATAGCTTTCTGAAAGCACTGTCCCTGCTTTAGAAAGCATTCGCCCTTCATAAATAATTTCATTTGGAACTTGTGCTGCTTCTATAGAAGAAACAAATGGAGTAGCAATTGCTAATCCTGCAAGAAATAATCCTGCAGCCTGTGTTGTAACTTTAAATTGTTGTAAAATCATTTTTTTTGTATTAAAAGTATAGAGGATAAAATGTATTCAGTTAGCATTCCTAAAAGGAATGTGATGAGAAGTATAATGAAGAAATATTTTCCACATCCAAAACCGAACAGTGAATTGTTATTTTCTAATGGAGGAGATGAATGAAGATTAATATTTTTATTTTCAGGAAATTCAAAAATATTTTCTGAACTATTTTCAATTTCGATAAGAGAACTTTTTTCTTCTCCAAATACATCTCCTAGCAACGGAGTGTAATCAGCATAATCATAAGGAGATATTTTTTCTTTTTTACTCTCATTTTCTGCTATATCAAATTGTTGTTCTAAATTATCAATTGAATTATCAATTTCTACCCATTCATAAGAAGTAAGAGATTTTATAGAATTAGCATTCTCACTATTCTCACTATTCTCATCATCAGTATCAATATCATTGAAATTAATTTGAACTGATGTTGGAGTTGGAGAAGATATCATACCTCCGCTTATTGTTTCTTTTGGAGCTTCTGTTGCAGCAGGATGAAATGA
>CAMZLA010000061.1 GCA_947311665.1 uncultured Candidatus Altimarinota bacterium
ATCTCAACACAAACAAAAAACATCTCATGAAGAAGTTCTTCATGAAGATCTTCTTATTGAATATAGTGGAAATGAATTTGAAAGTCATTCCAAAAAATATATAAATTTTTATTCTATTGTTGCTGCAATTTTTCTCGCTATAACCATTGCAACAATAAGCATTATTCCATCATTTCTTTCAAAAAAACACACAAAAGTAATGGGAGCATATAATTCTCATGCAAGCCCAAATATGAGAGCAGATATAACAGAAACAAATGTAAATAAAAATAATAAAAAGAGAGAAGTTGAAGAGTTTAAAAAAGTTGAAGAAGAAATAAAAACAATAAAAGCAACATATAATTAAATTGAAAAAAATATTCATATTGTTTAGACTATAAGAAAACTTATATATTTATATGAATTTTCAATTGGGAAATCTACGGGTGCAAAAATTATTATTTTCACAAATTAATAATAATTTTCCTCATGCTATTCTTCTTTCTGGACCAAAAGGAACAGGAAAATTTAATTTTCTTAAAAATTTAGCACATGAAATTTTAGGGAAAAAAACAAGCATTCCACCAGAACTTGTATTGGTTGATAAACTCTATATGGAGGGGACACAAAGTGATTTAGAAGATTTAGCACAATATTCATCGTTTAATCAAATTCATAGAAAAAAAAAGAAAACTCGGTCAAATTCTTTAGGAGTTGATGATATTTCAAGTTTTACAAAACAATTACATGAAACGGTTGCTGGAAAATATAAAATTGTTATTGTACGAGATATTGAACGAATGACAATTGCTTCTAGCAATAAATTTTTAAAAATATTGGAAGAACCACCGCAAAAAACAATTTTTCTTCTCACAACTTCTCAACCACAAAAATTGTTACCAACTATAATTTCTCGATGTCAGGTTAAATATTTTTCCCTACTTTCTCCACAAGAAATGCAGATAGAAATTTCTCAAAGTCCAAAATTTTTTTCTGATAATGAGAAAAAATTGCTGATGATATTATCGAGTGGAAAAAGTGAGGAATTTATCAAAATGATGAATGATGATGAATATTTAGCAGAAAAAAAAGAAAAATATAATCAGGTTAAAAAAATCATTTCGAGTAGTCCTTTAGAAAAAATGAATGAAGCAGAAGGCATTGCTAAAACCTCAATGAAAGAAATTGAAGAATTGTTACAAACTTTTTTTCTTGTAATGAGAACAGAACTCAAAGAAAAACCTTCATCGGTTACCGCTCTTGATGAAATAGATAACACACGAGAAGCAATATTGAAAAATGGGAACAAGCGAATGTGTTTAGAACGATTATTTTTACAGCTATAACCAAAAAAAAATGAATCTTATAAAAATTTTAGAACAGGCAAAAAAAGCAAGCAAACAAACTGCAAAACTTTCTACTGATGAAAAAAATAAAATATTATTGGAAATAGCTGACATGCTTGAAAATTCATCGGCTGAAATTGTGAAAGAAAATAAAAAAGATTGTGATAAAGCAAAAAAAAATAAAATGGGTTCTCTGGTAGACCGATTATTATTGAACAAAGAACGAATTGAAAACATGGCAAATGAAGTGCGGAATATTGCATCTTTACATGATTATATTGGAGAAAAACAAGAACCACAAAAAACACCAAGTGGCATTTCACCACAACGAATTACTGTTCCTTTGGGAGTTATTGCAATGATTTATGAATCTCGTCCAAATGTAACAATTGATGCGGCAAGTCTCGCTTTTAAAAGCGGAAATGCAATTGTTTTAAAAGGTGGAAAAGAAGCAAAATATTCAAATAAGATTTTATCAGATATTTTTTCATCAGTTTTAGAAAAATATAATTTGGGAAATGCTGTGCAACTTCTAGAAAATGCAACACGAGAAGACACTGCAGAACTGATGAAAGCCAAAGGGAAAATAGACCTTCTCATTCCTCGAGGAGGGAGAGGACTCATTCAATTTGTAACAGAAAATGCTCAAGTTCCTGTCATTGAAACAGGAGCAAGTGTTGTGCATACTTTTATTGATGAATTTGCTGATATAAAAAAAGCAGCAAAAATTATTGTAAACCAAAAACAAAGAAATTCTGTATGCAATGCATTGGATACTCTATTATTACATGAAAATTTACAAAACAGGCATATAGAGACATTGCTTACGGCTCTTACAAAAAATAATACAAAGATTCATGTTGATGAAAACAAAGCCGATTATTCTAAAGAATGGCTGAGTAATGATATAAATGTAAAATGGGTACATGATATCGATGAAGCAATTGCTCATATTGATGAATTTTCTTTGGGACATTCTGAATGTATTATTACAGAAAATGAAGAAAATGCTCAAAAATTCTTACAAGAAATAGATTCGGCATGCGTCTATCATAATGTATCTACTTGGTTTTCCGATGGTGCTCAATTTGGATTGGGGGCAGAAATGGGAATATCTACTCAAAAACTTCATGCTCGTGGACCATTTGCACTTGAAGCCCTTACGACATATAAATGGATTGTGTCTGGAAATGGAGAAACAAGATAAAAAAATGAGATTATAATTGTTCATAAATTTTTTTCGATCGAGGAAAATATTCTGAATGAGAAGAATAGAACCACCAAAAAATTTCCCACCACTCATGAGCCTGATGAGAATTTAACTGTATTTTTTCAGAAAAATTTAAAGGAAAATGAGAGTAAAAATGAAACATTTTTAAAATATCGAGTGATATTTTTTTTTGAGGAGAAGAAAGAGATGTTTCACTTACAATCCCAAATTCACTATCCCAATAAATATTTTTTTTATTTTGTTCTATTTCATTAATTTCTTCTTTTTGAAATATTTTAAAAACAGGGAAAAAACCTTCTTTTTGAAAAAAAATACATAAAAATCCTCGTAAAAGATTTTCTGTAAGCGGTGTTTTAAACACAATATTTTTCCAAAGTTCAAAAATTTCACTCTCTGATTTATCCGATGATAAAAATTGAGATGAAACTTCTGCCAATATCATCAGCCGTGTTTGTTCATGAATATTTTCTGATAAACATGTTTTTTGTGTTATTATTTTTTTTAAAAGAGCTATTCCTTTTTCTTGTTTTGCAGAAAAAAGTTCATATTCAACCAATGCTCCAATGCGACAATGTCCTTTGTTTTTTGATTTATCTCTTCGTATTCCCTTTGCTAAAACAGAAATTTTTCCTTTTTTTTCTGTAAAAAATTCTAGAATAGCATCAAAATCTTTAAATGGTGTTATGCGTAAAATGATAGCAAGACCTGAAGAAACTTTCATTTTTTTTAAAAAATATTATAAATATGATAGAATATAAAGAGTATACTCTATTTTTTTATGAAAGAAAAACAATGAAAAAAATAAATAAACCAGCATCATATTTTTGGAATATTGAATCGTTATGGGAAAAATTTTATTTTCCACAAAAACCAAAAACAAAACTTTCTTTTTTATATGATACTTCTTTAGACTTCACTCCTTCTGAAAATTTTGTTTTTACCGATGAAAAGAATAAGGATTATAAAGGGTTAAAAAAATATTCATGTATTAAAAAAGGAGGAAAATCAATTTTTTTAGTAGATAACCATCACAGAGTTCTTAGTCCTTTCTTGCAAATTTTTCAACAAACAAAAACACCACTCACCATTATTCATATTGATGCACATAGAGACAATGCAAAATTTTTACACTATGAAACATTTAAAAAAGAGATAGAAATAGTAAAAAAATATTTTTCTCACACCTCTCAAAATAACACACTATCTGATGAAAAAATATATACAATTTTTCATCAGCTGGAAAATGAATGCCGTGTTTCTGATTATCTTGATTTAGCATTACATATTGGACTTGTTGCAGAAGTCATTGAATATACTCAATTGAAAGAATTTAAAAATTTTGCTCTTCCCAAAACTCCATTTGTTTTAAATCTTGATATTGATATTTATGGAGAAGAAGGAAGCATGGTTCCTACAGGAATTAAAACAGAAATTATTGCAAAGTTTTGGAATAGTGCAGAAAGTGTTTGCATTGCAACAAGCCCAGCTTTTATAGAACGGAGATTGGGAGAAAAAATCATTGATATCTTTACTGCATAATAATATATGGGAGAAATATGACAATTGATAAAAAAAATCTTGCCCTGTTCCCTTCTCTCTGTCATACTATATCAGCTAGAAAAACACATGGCGGTCATAGCTCAGTTGGTTAGAGCATCGGATTGTGATCCCGAAGGTCGCGGGTTCGAACCCCGTTGACCGCCCCAGAAAAAAACTAGCAAAAGAAAGAACATGAAATATAAAAATTTCAGTTCTTTCTTTTTTTTTATTTTTATAATATAATTTTTATATTATTATTTTACCATAACAAATGAGTCAAGAAGTAAATTGGGATGAAATGGAATGGGATGAGGAATTGGGAGATTTTGTGAATAAAAATGCAGGAAATGAAGAAGAAAAAGAGATTATTCCAGAGACAAAAGATGCAAATGGAGTTATTCTCGAAAATGGAGATACGGTTATTCTCACTCGAGATTTAGATGTAAAAGGAGTTGCTATTAGCATGAAACGAGGTGATAAATTGAAAAAAATTAGAACCGGTGATGATTCAGAACTCATTGAATGTAAAATTGGGAAAAAAGGAGTATTTATAAAAACATGTTTTGTTAAAAAAATATAAAAATCCTCTCAAAATTTCATCTCCAACCAATGAAATATACATATTCAATATCGCTAAAGGAACTAGAGAATCAATTAAAAAAAAGACTTTCTATTCCTTATGTTTGGGGGAAAAAACAAAATAATAGAGATGATAAACAAACAAATTTTATTTATAATTGTCCATATTTTGAAATAATAAAAAATAAAATTGAAAATATTTCTCCCGATTTATATAACTATGCATGGAACCGATGGTATAATTTTTGGTCTGCACAAGGGATAGAACAAATTTTTTTAGAAGAAAAAAATATTATCGCTGCTAAAAACAAAAAAGACAGAGAAAAAGATTTTTTTATTTCTGATATTCCTTTCGACCATAAAACAAGTGTTTTTCCAAAGGGATTTCAAAAAAGTTTCAAATATACAAAAGAAAATAAAAAAGAATTGATACAATGGCTTTATGAAAACCAAAGCCAGCAACAAAGAAAACATTGGAAAAACAGATTTTTTATTGTGTTATATGATGAAAAAAATGGTCAGCATTGGAAATTAAAATCTGAACTGATGAATATACAAAAGAAGATACATCAAAAATTTAAAACTTTTGATATATCTTCTTGTATAACAATAACAGGAGAAAAAAATGAAAAAATTATTTCAGAAATTATTTTTTACTCCCAACCGTAACTTTTGCATGACGCACAACAGAGCCTTTAAACTGCACTCCTTTTTCAAAAACTTGTGCTATTTTTCCATCTTCTGTTTCAGCATCCATCATCATTGATTCATGGAAATGGGCATCGAATTCATCACCTTTTTCTGCAAAAAATTCTACTCCATTTTCTTGTAATGTTTTTTGAAATAATTCTTCTATTTTTTGTAAAGAAATAATAAATTCATTTTTTTGTAACTCTTCTGGAATATGAGAAAATGCACGAGAAAAATCATCTAAAACTTTTATCATTGGTGTAAGCAATGTAATAGCTCCTTCTGTTCGTGCTTTTATTTTTTCATCAGTTCCTCGCCGTCTTACATTTTGCAAATCTGCAACTGCTCGCAAACATTTTTCTTCACTTTCTTGTGCTTTGTTTTCCAAATCATTTACTTGTTTTTCTAGCTCTTCAATTCTTTTCATTTCATCAGAAATAATTTTTTTTGATGAATTTTTTGATGAATTTTCTGAAACTTTTTCTTCTTTCATTTCAATATTTTCATCTGTTTGAGTTTTTTGTGCCTGAGACATAAGAAATAATATTTAAAAGTTTAATTTTTTTTATAAGTTTTTAACAATTTTTACAAATTGATGATATATAAAAAATTATATATCATCAATTTATTTTTATATTTTTTTATAGTTTTTTACATTTTTTTACATTTTTTTTATGCAATAGAAACAATAATTTGAATAACTGGTTCTCGAGCTACTTCTCTCAACATTTCAACGTGAAGCTCATGAGAAAGTTCTTCTACAACAACTTTTTCTGTAATTTTATCTCCAAATTTTTGATGTAATTTTGCATATTGTGTTTTTACCGTATCAATAATAACACCGTGAACATCAGGATTTTCAAGAAACCCCTCTGTATATATTCGAGGAGATTTTCGTAATTTTTTAGATTTTGCATCAAGCTCAATCAATAATGTTAAAATTCCTCCTTCTGCCATAGCTCTCCGTTCATTTAATTGTTTTTCTGTCATATCTGCATGATTTTTTCCATCAACAAAAATAAGCTGTTGATCCAAACTTTCTTTTGCTCTTCGTGCAACACCACCTCTCAACTCAATAATCCCTCCATTTTCTAGCATTATAACATTTCTTGGATCATATCCCATTTCTTTTATTGCCAATCGTCTATGGGCAATTCGCATAAAATATTCTCCATGAATAGGAACAACGTATTTTGTTCCCATTAATGAATGCATCATTTTAATATCTCCTTGAAATGCATGCCCAGAAGCATGAATATCCATATCTACTTTTGTCATAACTGCTGCACCTTTTCTATAAATAGCATCTATAACAGTATAAAGAGATCGTTCATTTCCTGGAATAGGAGAAGAAGAAAATGCAATAATATCATCTTCTGTAATTTTTATAAAAGGATGTTCATCTCGAGAAATTCGAGAAAGAGCTGCAAATGGTTCCCCTTGAGATCCTGTTGTTAAAATTAAAACTTCTTCTGGTCGATAATCGTTTACACTTGCATTCAGTTTTCGAACAGCAGACATTGGAACAGAAATAACTCCCAATTCTTGAGAAATTCTAATATTATCAATCATCGATCGACCACCCAAAAATATCTTTCTCCCATGTGCTACTGCAGAAAGTAATATAGATTGTAACCGTCCAATTGAACTTGCAAAGGTTGCCATAATCAATCGTTTCCCTACTGCATCTCTAAAAACTCTATCAATATTTCCTGCAATTACTTTTTCAGAAGGACAAAACCCTTCTTTAATAGCATTTGTAGAGTCTGCAAAAACCATATCAACTCCTTCTTTTGAAAATCGAGCCATTTTTTCATAATCACAATGCATTCCATCAACAGGAGTGAAATCAAATTTAAAGTCTCCAGTATGCACCATAGAACCAGCTTCTGTTTTAATATAAAGACCTGTTGAATCTGGAATAGAATGATTTACTCGAAAATATTCTATTGTAAATTTCCCAAGTTCAAATTTCGATTCTGGTTTTTTAGGATCTATTAAAATAATTTTTACTTTATCTAATAAATCATGTTCTTCTAATCGTTTTTCAATTAATGCCTTTGTAAGACGAGTAGCATAAAGAGTTGGGAATCCTAATTTTTCAATATAATGATGAATAGCTCCAATATGATCGAGATGACCATGAGTAATAACAACTCCTTTCAGCTTTTCTTTGTTTTTTAAAACATATGATAAATCAGGAATAACATAATCGATTCCTGGCATGTTTTCTTCTGGAAACTGTAAACCGATGTCAATTAAAATAATATCTCCTTGAAACTCTAATGCCATAGAATTTTTTCCAACTTCATTCAGCCCTCCCAATGGAATAATTCGCATAGGATCTCCTTTTGGAAGTTTTTCATACATTGGAAATTTTCTATTTGAAGTTTCTCGTTTTACTTGCCCTAACATTGGACGAGGTCGCTGAGTTCTTCCTTTTGGCATTCGAGAAACAGAGTTTCTATTCACTGGTCGAGATGGTTTTGTTGCTGCTTTTCTTTCATATTTTAGTGCTCCAACATTCACATCTCCTTTCTTTGCAGGATCTGGTCGTTTCCACCCTTTTTTCCCAGAAAATGATTTTCGAGGTTTTCGAGTATGTTTTATCGGCCCTTTATTTGTAGGTCGTGATGATGAATGAGTTCCTATTTTTGATGTTCCTTGAGAATTGCTATGTACAGGTTTTTTATGTACTGGCTTCTTATGTACTGGCTTTTTGTGTTGTGGTTTATTCTGAGATGATGTTGTTGATTTATTGCTTGTTTTAGTTCCTGATTGAGATGAAGACCCTTGGGTTTTTGTTTTGTTTACTGAATTAGAAGTTTTTCCTGTTAAAGGTTGAGAAACTTTTTTTATCCAGCCTGTTAGCTTATCCATAATGTAAGGTAATAAAATAAATGATATAAAGTGATCATTTCAGCATTATGAAATATTTACATGAAAGAACTAACAAAGATTATATTTTTTCTAATTTTTTTAAAAAAATTAAGTAAAAATATTTTTAAATTCTTTTATTCTGTTATTTTTTCACTCTTTTTATTCATAATATTTATATATTATTTGCAACACAAAAAAATATATAAATGGCAAAAAGACAATGATCGTTCTTTTTGCTCTATAAAACGCATATGTAAAGGCTGTTTTTCCTCGCCTTTAATGAGGGTTTTTTATAATTTACAGTTCTGATGATATTTTCTTCTCCCTTCTCTTTACTCTTTACTCTTTTTCTTCCCACTCTCTCCCAACCTGTTCATCAGAATAATTCTATTCTTGTGAATTGTTTCATGTTTTTTCTTTTTTTTCAAGAGTAACTTTTGGCATAAAAAAAGAGAGTAGTATAAAATACTACTCTCTTTTTTATAAAATATAATTTTATATTATTTTTTTGCTGCTTTTGCTGCTGCTTCTCGTTTTGCAAATCGATCCAATCGACCAGCCGTATCAACAGTTCGAACTTTTCCAGTATAGAACGGATGACACTCTGAACATAAGTCGATGCTTACTTCTTCTGCCATTGTTGAATTAATCACATGTTTTGCTCCACAACCACATTTAAATGTTGTTTCTGAGTAATCTGGATGAATATCTTTTTTTGCCATAGTAATAAAATTGAAAGAATATCTCCTCAAGTAGGAGAATAATAGAATATTAAATAAAAATTATTTAATAAAAGGGAGAAGTCCCATAAATCGTGCTTGCTTAATTGCTTTTGCCATGTTTTTTTGGTTTCGAAGTTGATTCCCAATATATTTTCGAGGTTTAATTTTCCCAAAAAACGAAACTCCTACTTTTTTTAAAAGAGGAAAGTTTTTATAGTCGATTGTTGTAATTCCTCGAGAAATAAAAATATCTTTTGTCTTTTTTTCTGCCATTGATGAATTTGGTTGTGCCATATTATAAAATATAAATTAAAGAGTAGTGTGAAAGAAAATGTTTTTATTTTCTTTTTTTCTTAATATCAAGAGTTTCTTTTCTGTTTGAAATTTTTCGCACTTTTCGTTTTCCTGCTACTTTTTCATCTACAAATTCTTGATATTCTTCCATTACTTCTTTATATGTAATAGGTGTTTTTTCATCAGAAGGAACTTTAATAGTAAGATGTCGAAGAATGTTTTGATCAAGACGAAGTTCTTCATCAAACACTCTTACTTCTTGAGGTGGGAAATTATATTGAAGAACAATATAAAACCCTGAAGTCCGTTTTTCTATTGGATATTCAAGATCTCGTTTCCCCCAAAAATCTTCAAAAGTTACTGCTTTTTCATCTTTTGAAATTTTTGAAATTCGTTTTTTAAGAGTTTCTACCTCTTTTTTCACTGCTGTTTCTGCAAGCTCTGGAGCAAACAAGAACATAGTTTCGTAATGCACAAGTGAAGGTTTTGCCATGAATTATGGTTGAAAGAATAAATATGAATCTTCCACGCGGGGGATGAATTATATAAAAAAAATATAATTTCCCTGGCGAAAAAATGCAAAAGTAATTATTCCATATATAGCATCTGTAAAGCAAGAGAAAATAATAATACGAACATTCAAGGTTATATTATACCACTTTGTAAAAGAAATAGATATTGAGTCATTTCCGCTATTATTTTCTATCTTAATTTTCTTCAACAAATCCATCTTTTAAATAAATAACTCTATCTACAAACTCTTTATCACTATCTTCATGTGTTACCATAAT